>NZ_BCQU01000095.1:0-24557 GCF_001552235.1 Actinomadura rubrobrunea NBRC 15275
CGCGGCGGCCGCGGACGGCGCGGCGGGCAGGCGGACGGCCGCGCGCCAGCGCTCCAGCCGGGCCTGCGCCTCCTCCAGCAGGTCGCGGGTCCACTCCCAGTCGGTGCGGTAGTGACGGGACAGCAGCGCCAGCCGGATCGCCATCGGGTCGGCGCCGTCGCGCCGCAGCTGCGAGACGAACACCAGGTTCCCGCGCGACTTGGACATCTTCTCGCCGTCCAGGCCGACCATGCCCGCGTGCACGTAGGCGCGGGCGTGCGGGCGTTCGCCGGTGGCGACCTGGGCGTGCGCGGCGCTCATCTCGTGGTGCGGGAAGGCCAGGTCGGAGCCGCCGCCCTCGACGTCGAAGCCCATCCCCAGGTACTCCACGGAGATCGCCGAGCATTCCACGTGCCAGCCGGGGCGGCCCTTGCCGAACGGGGAGTCCCAGCAGGGGTCGCCGGGCCGGTGCGCCATCCACAGCAGCGGGTCCAGGGGGTCCTTCTTGCCCGCGCGCGCCGGGTCGCCGCCGCGCTCGGCGAACAGCGGCAGCATCTCCTCCCGGGTCAGCCTGCTGACGCGGCCGAAGCCGGGGTCGGCCGCGACGGGGAAGTACAGGTCGCCCTCCAGGTCGTAGACGGCGTCCTTGGCGCGCAGCCGCTCCACCATCTCCGCGATCAGCGGGATGGCCTCCACGGCGCCGACGTAGTGGTCGGGCGGCAGGACGCGCAGCGCGGTCATGTCGTCGCGGAACAGGTCGATCTCCCGCTCGGCCAGCTCGCGCCAGTCCTGCCCGGTCTGCCGGGCGCGCTCGAGCAGCGGGTCGTCGACGTCGGTGGCGTTCTGGACGTACCGCACCTCGTGGCCGAGGTCCCGCCACACCCGGTTGACCAGGTCGAACGCCAGGTAGGTGGCGGCGTGTCCGAGATGGGTGGCGTCGTAGGGGGTGATGCCGCAGACGTACATCCGGGCGGTGCCGCCGGGCCGGGTGGCCCGCGCCTCCCCCGCTCCCGTGTCGTGGAGGCGCAAGGGGGACGAGGGGGCCGGAAGACCGGCTGCGGGCAGGCGGGGAACCTCTGGAGCGGGCCACGATCGCATACCGGAAAGCTTATCCAGGGCCCGTTCGCACTCTTGCGCCGAGATCATCCGTATTGTCTGGGATGCGGTCAGGGCATCCGGATGCGCGGGTCCAGCGCGGAGTGCGCGACGTCGGCGGCCAGGCCCGTGACGATCACGCACGCGGTCACCAGCAGCGTCACCCCGATCACCACGGGGGCGTCGCCGGAGGCGATCGACTGCTGCACCAGCTGCCCCACGCCCTGCAGGCCGAACACCTTCTCGGTGACGACGGTGGACCCGATCAGCGCCCCCACGTCCACGCCGAACTGCGCGACGACCGGCGGCAGGGCGGCCCGCAGCCCGTGGCGGCGCAGCACGCGCCGCTCCGGCACGCCCTTGGCGCGGGCGGTGCGCACGTAGTCCTCGGCGAGCGCGTCCAGCATCGCGCCGCGGGTGAGCCGGGCGTAGGCGGCCGCCATCAGCAGCGCCAGCGCGCACCACGGCAGGATCATGCGGCGCCAGAAGTGCTCCTGCAGGGGCGGCCCGGCCTCGAAGATCCCGAGGCCGCCGGCGAACGCCTGCAGCAGCACCAGCGCCAGCACGAACGGCGGCGCCGACATCCCGGCCAGCACGAACACCGTCGTCAGGCGGTCCCACACCCCGCCGGGCCGGGCGGCGCCCAGCACGCCCGCCGTCACGCCGCCGACCAGCCACAGCACGCTCGCGCCCAGCACCAGCCACAGCGTGGTGGGCGCCCGCTCGGCGATCAGCCGCGCCACGGGGACGCCGGTGACGTAGGACTCGCCGAGGTCGCCGCGCAGCAGGCGCAGCATGAAGTCGCCGTACTGGACGGCCAGCGGACGGTCCAGGCCGAGATCGCTGCGGATGCGGGCGAGGGTGTCGGGCGTGGCGCGCGGCCCGCCGATCACGTGCTCCACCGGCACCGGGGACAGGTGCAGGAACGCGAACACCAGCGTGGACACCAGCCACAGCACCACGAGCGCGTGCAGCAGCCTGCGGACGACGAACGCTCCCACCCCGGCGACCCACCTTCCCCGCGAGATCGCGACGGGTAACGAAGTTAGCACCGACGGTGACGTTTCGGGTGGGGGTCGGCGGAACGGGGCTCAGAGCACCCGCTGCCAGGCGTCCGGATCGCCGGGCGCGGCCGAGAAGTCGAAGCGGACGCCGTCGCGGCGCAGCGCGACCAGGCTCACCGACGTGGTCCCCCACACGCCCGCCTCGCCGAAGTCGACCAGCGGGAGCAGGGCGCGCGGGTCGGTGCGCGGCAGCCCGGCGCCGTTCGCCAGCGCAAGCCATTCGCCCCACGCCTGCGCGGCCGCCCCGTCGCGGGGTTCGGGACGGGCGGCGGCCTCCAGCCGGGGGCGGAAGTAGGCCAGGCGCGCGTCCATGTGCCGGTCGCCGTCGTCGAGCTGCCCGTCCTGGCGGCGGCCGCGCCCCTCCAGGCCGTTGTTGACCACGATGTGCAGCCCGGGGCCGAGCGCGCGTTCGACGAGCGCGGCGCCGTCCCAGCTCCACAGGCGCGCCGCGTCCGGCTCGGCGCACAGCAGGTGGAACGGGTCGAAGCGCTCCAGGTCCAGGCCGTCGAGCCCGCCGTCGGCCGCCGCGCGCAGGGGCAGCTCGCCGCGCGAGGACCGCGCCGCCGCGGGCGCGTCGCGGCCCCGGCCGTTCAGCACGGTCGCCACGCGCGGGGCGGCCGGGTCGACGGCCAGCCAGGTGCCCCCGGCGCGTCGGTCGCGGCCGCCGATCAGCCCCGGCCGGTCCGGCCAGTGCCGGCCCGGCGGCTCCCACGCGCGGAGCAGGAACTCGTCCCGGACGCCCATCAGCAGCACCGGGACGGACGAGGAGGGGTCGAGGCTCACGATCGCCGTGCACATGCGTGCTATTGGAGCATTCCCCCCGGAACGGGCGATGCGCGGGGTCGGCGGGCGCGCGGCGGGGGCGGCCCGCCCGCGGGTCACAGCGGAGGCCAGGGGATGGCGGGCCAGTCCTCCGGCGGGTAGGGGTGGATGCGGTGCTTGAGCATCAGCTCGACGCGGCGGCGGGTGGCGTCGATCTCCTCGGCGGTCAGCAGCCCGGCCAGGCGGCCGGACAGCGAGCCGTCCCTCAGCGCCGCCCGCACGCGGCCCAGCGCCTCCAGCGCCTCGTCGGTCAGCCGCTTGCCGCGCCACTGCCACAGCACGGTGCGCAGCTTGTACTCCACCGAGAACGACACGCCGTGGTCGCAGCCGTACACGTGGCCGTCGCCGGGCGGCAGCAGATGCCCGATCTTGCGGTCGGCGTTGTTGATGACGGCGTCGAACACCGCCAGCCGCCGGACCGCCTCGTCGTCCGACCGCGACAGCGCCACCAGGTCGACGTCCGGGTCGGGCTCCACCCACAGCTGAACCATGCCGGGCCCGTACGGGCCGTCGCGGTGCACGGTGGGCGGCACGGTGTTCCAGCCCATCGCCTGCGACACCAGGTAGGCGGCGACCTCGCGCCCGGCCAGCGTGCCGTCCGGGAAGTCCCACAGGGGACGCTCCCCCGCCACCGGCTTGTAGACGCAGGCGGCGGTGAGGCCCTCCCACTCGATCGAGCAGTACAGCGTGGCGTTGGACGCCTGGACGAGCCGCCCCTCCACGGTCAGGCGGCCGTGGCTGAGCAGCCGCTCGGCCATGTCGGTGTCCCGGGGGGAGACGGTGCGGCCGGGACCGCCGTCGGCGGGGGTGCGGTCCCGGGAGGGCTGCGTCATACGTCCATTCTCGCGGGCGCCGCGCCCATGATCCAGCACGGGCGGTTTGGAGGTGCGGCGCCGCCGCCCCCTGTGCCGCGCCCCGCGCGCCCGCCGCCCGTGCTCCGGGGACGCGCGCTCCCCCTCCGGGACGTCCCGCCGTTCAGCCATGGCCGCCGTCCGCGCGGCGCGCGGTCGCGCCGTGCGCGCTCCTGTCGTGCGCGGTCGCGCCGCCGACGCTCATGCCAGGTGCCCGTTCTGGCGGGGGCAGATGTGGCCGGCGGCGTCCAGCGGGAGGCCGCACAGCGGGCACGGCGGGCGGCCCGCCGCCACCACCTTCAGGGCCCGCTCGGCGAACGCCCGGGCCTGCGCGGCGGTGATCCGCACCCGCAGCACCGTGATCGCCGGGTCGTCCTCGCCGATCTCGACCTCCTGGTCCTCGCCCTCGGTGACCTCCTGCGCCTCGATGATCACCCGTTCGTCCTCGGGGTCCCACGCCAGCGCCATGGTGCCGACCCGGAACTCCTCCTCGACCGGCTGGTCCAGCGGGCCGTCGTCCCGCAGCTCGGCGGGCGTGACCGCGGGCACCGGGGCGGTTCCGCCGCTGCGCCGCAGGATCTCGTCGAGCAGCTCCTCGAGCCGCTCGGCCAGCAGCGTCACCTGGAACTTCTCCAGGCCCACGCTGGTGATCCGGCGTCCCTCGCGCGCCTGCAGGTAGAACGAGCGCTCCCCCGGGCGCCCCACGGTGCCGGCGACGAACCTGTCCGGCAGTTCATAGGAGATGACCGGCATGCTACGAACCCTACGCGCTGCGGACCCTACGCGCCGCCGCCGACCGCCGCGTCGCCGCTCGCCCCGCCCTGCTCCCGCTCGCCCTCGGGCGGGGGCAGCAGGTCGTCGACGCCGCCGCCGGTGTCGTTGAGGCGCACCACGAACGGCCGCAGCTCGGTGTACCGGATGACGGTGAGCGACGCCGGCGCCGCCTGGATCCGCTGGAACTGGTCCAGGTGGAGGCCGAGGGCGTCGGCGACGACCGCCTTGATGACGTCGCCGTGGCTGCACACGACGTAGGCGGCGTCCGGGCCGTGCTCGGCGGCGATCCGGGCGTTCCAGTCGCGGACGGCGGCGACCGCGCGGTGCTGGGCGTCGGCCAGCGACTCGCCGTCCTCGCCGGGGAAGCGCGCCGCGCTGGGGTGGGCCTGCACGACCCGCCACAGCGGCTCCTCGGCCAGCTCCTTGAGGGGGCGGCCCGTCCAGTCGCCGTAGCGGACCTCCCCGAACCGCTCGTCGACCTCGACCTTGTCGACCGGGGCGGCGCGGCCGGCGGCGATCGCCTCGGCGGTCTCCAGGCACCGCTCCAGGGGGCTGGACACCACCGCCGCCAGCGGCACCGGCGCCAGTCGCTCGGCCAGCGCCCGCGCCTGCTCGCGGCCGCGCTCGTCCAGGTGCACCCGGGGGGTCCAGCCCGCCAGCACAGGGCCGGTCAACGCGGTGAGTCCGTGGCGGACCAGCAGCAGCGTCGTCACGACACGCACTCTACGAGATGCGCCGCGCGGATGTGATCAACGCGACCGGCGGGGTGGACCCGTCCGCCGGGCCGCTACTGTGACCGCCTATGGAAGAGCGTCACCTCGGGCGCAGCGGGCTGCTGGTGTCCCGGTTGGGCCTGGGCACCATGACGTGGGGCCAGGACACCGAACCCGACGAGGCGGCCGCGCAGTTGACGGCGTTCGTCGACGCCGGGGGCACCTTGGTCGACACGGCAGACGTCTACAGCGAGGGCGACAGCGAACGCATCCTCGGGCACCTGCTGCGCGAGGTGGTGGACCGCGATTCGATCGTGCTGGCGACGAAGGCGGCGATCCGCCCGGACGGCCGCTACGACGGCTCCCGGCGGCACCTGCTGGCGGCCTTGGACGCGTCCCTGGAGCGCCTGGACGTCGACAACGTCGACCTGTGGCAGCTGCACGTCTACGACCCGTCGACGCCGCTGGAGGAGACGCTGTCGGCGGCGGACGAGGCGGTGTCCAGCGGCCGCACCCGGTACGTGGGCGTGTCCAACTACGCGGGCTGGCAGCTGGCCAAGGCGGCGGCGTGGCAGAGCGCCTGGCCGGGCCGCGCCCCGATCGTGTCGGCGCAGATGGAGTACTCGCTGCTGCGGCGCGACATCGAACGCGAGGTGCTGCCCGCCGCGCTGGACGCGGGGGTGGGGGTGCTGCCCTGCTCGCCGCTCGGCCGGGGGGTGCTCACCGGCAAGTACCGCACCGGCATCCCGGCCGATTCGCGGGCCGCGGCGCCGCACCTGTCGGAGTTCGTCCAGCCCTACCTGGACGAGGAGTGCGGCCGCATCGTGGAGTCGGTGGTGACCGCCGCCGAGGGGCTGGGCGTGTCGCCGCTGAGCGTGGCGCTGGCCTGGGTGCGCGACCGTCCCGGAGTGGTGGCGCCGATCGTGGGGGCGCGGACGGTGGCGCAGCTCGAGCAGGTCCTGCGCAGCGACGCGCTCACCCTGCCGCAGGAGATCCGGGAGGCCCTGGACGACGTGTCCGATATGTCGGCGTCTCATCCGTGACCCCGCGCGGGTGCGCATGGCACCCTCGGGGACCGTTGTCCGCGACCGAACCCCGGCCCGGCCGCCGAGCGACGCAGCGGCCGGCGCCGAGAGCTGTGACGGGAGGCCCGTGACCGACTCCGCGTCCGACCTGGCCAGGCTGTTCGAGGAGGCCGGCGCGCCCGCCGAGCTGGTGCCGCGCGCCGCCGCGCGGCTCGGCGCCGACGCGGCCGCCCGGCTGCGCGCCGACCCGTGGCTGCTGCTGCGGGTCCCCGGCGTGCTGCCGCGGCAGGCCGACCACTTCGCCCGGCGGCTGCTGGGCGAGCAGGCGCGTCCCGATGACCCGCGCCGGGGGCGCGCGCTGGCGCTGCACCTGCTGACCGAGGCCGCGCGGCACGGCCACACCGCCACGCCCGTCGCGGACGTGGTATCGGCGCTGGAGGGGCTGCGGGTGCCGGACCCGCGACGGGCGATCGACGGCGCCCTCGACAGCGGCGAGGCGGTGGCGCTGATCGAGGAGCCGGACTTCGACCCCGAGTCCCCGGAGGCGCTGGAGGAGGAGCCGCCCGAACCGGAGGAGTCGCTGGGCGTGGCGCGGTGGGCGCTGGCCGAGGAGTCCGCCGCGGAGGGGTTCCAGCGCCTGACCGCGACCGCCGCGCCGCTGCTGGACGACGCGACGATCAAGGCGGTGCGGGCGGGCCTGCCCGAGGACCGCGCCCTGGCGCTCACCGCCGCGCTGCGCACCGGCGTCAGCGTCCTGCGGGGCGCGCCCGACGAGCTGGCGGACGCCGCGCTCGGCATCGCCGCGGTCGCCGCCGAGCACGGGCTGCGCGTCGCCGTCGCCGCGCCCACCGACCGCGCCGCCGCCGACCTGGCGCGCGGCGGGATCCCGGAGGGCGCGGTCGTGGGGCTGCACCGGCTGCTGGAGCCGCGGCCCGCGCCCGAGACGGCCCCGCCGGGGACGGTGGTGTTCGGGCGCGGCGAGCAGAACCCGTTCGACCTGGACCTGGTCGTGGTGGCGGACGCGTCCGGGCTGGACGTGGAGATGGCCGCCGTGCTGGCGGAGGCCTGCCCGGACGGCGCCCATCTGGTGCTCGGCGGCGAACCGGGGGCGCTGCCGCCCGCCGGGCCCGGCCGCGTCCTGGACGACCTTGAGGCCTCGGAGACCGTGCCGGTCGTCGCTCTCGAACCGGCGGGCGAGGCCGGTCCGCTCCGGACGTTGACGGAGGCGGTGCGCGGGGGCGCGCTGGCGTCCGTCGACGCACCGGACCGCGAGGTCGTGGTCGTCCCCGCCGCGTCCGGCGCCGAGGCGGTGCACCGCGCCGTCCAGCTCGTGACCGACTCGATCCCCCGCGCGCTCGGCATCCCCGTGGAGGACGTCCAGGTCGTCACGCCCGCCGCGGCAGGGGAGGCGGGCGCCGCGGCGCTCAACGCCGCTCTGAAGAACCGGCTCAACCCCGGGCCGGGCCGGTACGGCGGCTTCGACCCGGGCGACCGCGTCATCGTCGCCGCGCCGCTCCCCCAGGCGGGCCTGGGCGAGCCGGGCGTGGTCGCCGGCGCCGACGCCGAGGGGCTGCGCGTGGAGTTCGCCGGCGGCGCCGCCGTGGTCCCGCCCGCGCTGACGACGCGGCTGCGGCACGGCTGGGCCGCCACCGTGGCGCTCGCCCGCGGCACGCGCCGGCCCGCGGTGGTCGCCGTGCTGCCGGGCGAGGCGGAGGCCGCGCTGTCGCGGCCGCTGGTGGCCGCCGCGTTCGGGCTGGCGCTGCGCCACCTGTCGGTGGTGCAGGCGGCCGGACCCGCCCTGGCCAGGGCCGTCGGCGAGGTGGACGCCCCGCCGAGACGCACCAGGCTGGCGCGGCTGGTGGTGCGGTAGCCGCGGCCGGCGACCGCGACGCCAGGACGGCGTGGCCGGCCGCCGCGTCCGGCGCCGCCGGCGCGGTCGCGGCGCTCAACGCCTACGCCTGCGCGATGGCGCACCGCTTCCGCCGGGCGCGCCGGGTGCGCCGCCTCCGCGCCCGCTGGGCGCGCCGGGCGGCCCGTCGGGCCCGCCCGGCGGCGTCACCGCGTGAAGGGCGTCACTCCACGAAGCCGGTGTCGGGGGCGCCGACGGCGTGCAGGCCGCCGTCCACGTGGATGATCTCGCCCGTGGTGGCGGGGAACCAGTCCGACAGCAGCGCCACGACCGCCCGCGCGGTGGGCTCGCTGTCCTTGATGTCCCAGCCGAGCGGCGCGGTCTGCGGCCACAGCTCGGTCAGACCCGCGAAGCCGGGGATGCTCTTGGCCGCCATCGTGGCCAGCGGCCCGGCCGACACCAGGTTCACCCGGATGTTCTTCGGGCCCAGGTACTTGGCCAGGTAGCGCGAGCACGACTCCAGGCCCGCCTTGGCCACGCCCATCCAGTCGTACACCGGCCACGCCTTCGAGGCGTCGAAGTCCAGGCCGACCACCGACCCGCCGTTCTCCATCAGCGGCAGGCACGCCATGGTGAGCGACTTCAGCGAGTACGTCGAGGCGTGCAGCGCGGTCGCCACGTCCTCCCACGGCGTGTCCAGGAACGTGCCGCCCAGCGCGGACTGCGGGGCGAACCCGATCGCGTGCACCACGCCGTCCAGCCGGTCGAACCCGTGCTCGGCCAGCCGCCCGGCCAGCGCGTCGAGCTGCTCCTTGTCGGTGACGTCCAGCTCGATGACCGGCGGCGGGTTGTCCGGCCCCGACGGCAGCCGCTTGGCGGTGCGCTGGGTGAGCGTCGGGCGCGGGTAGGCGGTCAGCGCCACCTGCGCGCCCTCCTCCTGCGCGATCCGCGCCACGTGGAAGCCGATCGAGGCGTCGGTGAGGACGCCGGTGACCAGGATCCGCTTGCCTTCCAGGATGCCCATGATCGGTCAGTGCCCCATTCCCAGGCCGCCGTCCACCGGGATCACGGCCCCGGTGATGTAGGCGGCGTCGTCGCTGGCCAGGAACCGCACGGTCTTGGCCACCTCCTCCGGCCGCGCCACCCGGCCCAGCGGGATCGCCTGCTTGATGGCGTTCTGCCGCTCCTCGCTGAGCGCGGCGGTCATGTCGGTGTCGACGAAGCCGGGCGCGACCACGTTGACGGTGATGTTGCGGGAACCCAGCTCGCGGGCCAGCGAGCGGGCGAACCCCACCATGCCCGCCTTGGAGGCGGCGTAGTTGGACTGGCCCGCCGAGCCCAGCAGGCCCACCACCGACGACACCAGCACGATCCGGCCGCCGCGCTTGCGCATCATGCCCTTCACCGCGCGCTTGGCCACCCGGAACGCGCCCGTCAGGTTGGTGTCCAGGACGGAGGTGAACTGCTCCTCGCTCATGATCGCCAGCAGGGTGTCCTCGGTGATCCCGGCGTTGGCGACCAGCACCTGCACCGGCCCCTGCTCCGCCTCGACCTTGGCGAACGCGGCGTCGACGTCCTCCATGCTGGTCACGTCGCAGCGGACGCCGAACAGCCCCTCGGGCGGCTCGCCGGACCGGTAGGTGACCGCCACCGCGTCGCCCGCGGCCTGCAGCTCGCGCGCGATCGCCAGCCCGATCCCCCGGTTCCCGCCGGTCACAAGGACAGAGCGACTCATCTGGGTACCCTTCATCGACTCACGACAGCCGTGCCGAGCGTATCGACCTACCGCCGGTAACGCGGATGTGCGGGGTCCACAAGATCCCCCCATCGCCCTTTGTCGGGGCCGCCGCCCCCGGGCGCGTCCGCTCCGGGTTATTGGGCGGCGGCCCGGGCGGGCGCCGGGTAGGTTGCGAAAGGTGCACGAGATCGATTCCGACTTCACCGCGCTTCCCTTGCGCGAGCTCGCCGACGCGGCCCTGACCCGGGCCCGCGAGCTGGGCTGCGAGCACGCCGACTTCCGCCTGGAGCGCATCCGCAGCCAGACCCTGCGCCTGTACGACGCCGCGCTGGAGACCGCGCTGGACGCCGACGACCTGGGCCTGTCGGTCCGCGTGGTCAAGAACGGCACCTGGGGGTTCGCCGCCGGCATCGACCTGTCCCCCGACGGCGCCGCCCGGGTCGCCGCGCAGGCCGTGGAGGTGGCGGCGGTGGCCGCGGCGCTCAACCGCGAGCCCATCGAGCTGGCCCCCGAGCCGGTGCACGGCGAGCGCACCTGGGTGTCCGCCTACGAGATCGACCCGTTCACGGTGCCGACCACCGAGAAGGTGGCGCTGCTGGCCGACTGGAGCCGCCGCCTGCTGGACGACCCGCGCGTGCAGCACGTGGACGCCACGCTGCTGCAGGTCAAGGAGAACAAGTTCTTCGCCGACCTGGCGGGCACCGTCACCACGCAGCAGCGGGTCCGGGTGCACCCGGCGGTCGACGCGGTGGGCATCGCCGACGGCGTGTTCGACACGATGCGCACGCTGGCGCCGCCCGCCGGGTACGGGTGGGAGTGGCTGACCGGCGCGCACTGGGACTGGGACGGCGAGCTGGCGCGGCTGCCGGAGCTGCTGGCCGAGAAGCTGGCGGCGCCGTCGGTGGACCCGGGCCTGTACGACGTGGTCATCGACCCGTCCAACCTGTGGCTGACCATCCACGAGTCGATCGGGCACGCCACCGAGCTGGACCGCGCCCTGGGGTACGAGGCCGCCTACGCGGGGACCTCGTTCGCCACCCCCGACAAGCTGGGCACGCTGCGGTACGGCTCGCCCGTCATGAACGTCACCGGCGACCGCACCGCCGAGCACGGCCTGGCCACCATCGGCTACGACGACGAGGGCGTGCAGACCCAGTCGTTCGACATCATCACCGAGGGCGTGTTCACCGGCTACCAGCTGGACCGGCGCATCGCCCGCCTCACCGGCGCCGAGCGGTCCAACGGCTGCGCGTTCGCCGACTCGCCCGCCAGCATGCCGCTGCAGCGCATGGCGAACGTCTCGCTGCAGCCGGCGCCGGACGGGCCGTCCACCGAGGAGCTGATCTCGGGGGTCGAGCGCGGCATCTACATCGTCGGCGACAAGAGCTGGTCGATCGACATGCAGCGGTACAACTTCCAGTTCACCGGGCAGCGCTTCTACCGCATCGAGAAGGGACGGCTGGCCGGGCAGCTGCGCGACGTGGCCTACCAGGCCACCACCACCGATTTCTGGAACTCCATGGAGGCCGTCGGCGGCCCGCAGACCTACGTGCTGGGCGGCGCGTTCAACTGCGGCAAGGGCCAGCCCGGGCAGGTCGCGCCGGTCAGCCACGGCTGCCCGTCGGCGCTGTTCCGCGGGGTCAACATCCTCAACGCGCGCAAGGAGGCCGGCCAGTGACCGAGATCCGAGGAGGGGGCGCCCCCGGTCGGCGCTCCGCGGGCACCGTGACGCGCCCCCAGGAGGCCGTCGAGCGGGCGCTGGAGCTGTCCCGCACCGACGACTGCGTGGTCATCGCCGAGGAGACCACCACCGCCAACCTGCGCTGGGCGGGCAACACCCTCACCACCAACGGCGTCACCCGCTCCAACCGCCTCACCGTGGTCGCGCTGCGCGGCACCGCCGGCGGCGTCGCCGCGGGCGTGGTGTCGCGGACCGCCGTCGCCGCGGACGACGTGGAGGACGTGGTGCGCGCCGCCGAGGCCGTCGCGGAGGGCAACGAGCCCGCCGACGACGCCGCGCCGCTGGTGACCGGCGCCGCGCCGGACGCCCGCTGGGACGACGACCCGGCCGAGACCGGCGTCGGCGTGTTCGCGGACGTGGCGCCCGCGCTCGGCGAGGCGTTCGCCGCGGCCGACGCCGCCGGGCGCCGCCTGTACGGGTTCGCCAACCACCAGGTGACGTCCACGTTCCTGGGCAGCTCCGCCGGGCTGCGGCTGCGGCACGACCAGCCCACCGGGCTGCTGGAGCTCAACGCCAAGGACGGGCGGGGCGGCTCGGCGTGGGCGGGCGTGGGCACCCGCGACTTCACCGACGTGGACGTGCCCGGCGTCGCCGCCGACCTGGCGCGCCGCCTGGAGTGGGGCGCCCGCCGCGTCGAGCTGCCCGCGGGCCGCTACGAGACGATCCTGCCGCCCAGCGCCGTCGCCGACCTGATGATCTACCTGTACTGGTCCGCGGGGGCGCAGGACGCCCACGACGGCCGCACGGTGTTCAGCGCGCCGGGCGGCGGCACCCGCGTCGGCGAGAAGCTGGCGAGCCTGCCGGTGCGGCTGTCCAGCGACCCGGCCGCGCCGGGGCTGGAGTGCGCGCCGTTCGTCATCGCGCACGCCTCCGGCCGGGAGCAGTCGGTGTTCGACAACGGCCTGGCGCTGTCGGCCACGGACTGGATCGCCGACGGCACGCTCACCGCGCTCACCCAGACGCGCCGGTCGGCCGAGCGCACCGGGCTGCCGCTCACCCCCGGCATCGACAACCTGATCATGACGGGGCCGTCGTCCGGCGGCGGCGCGTCGCTGGACGACATGGTGGCGCGCACCGAGCGCGGCCTGCTGCTGACCTGCCTGTGGTACATCCGCGAGGTGGACCCGCAGCGTCTGCTGCTCACCGGCCTCACCCGCGACGGGGTGTACCTCGTCGAGAACGGCGAGGTCGTCGGGGCGGTCAACAACTTCCGCTTCAACGAGAGCCCCGTCGACCTGCTGTCGCGCATCGGCGAGGTCGGGGCCACCGCGCCCACGCTCCCGCGCGAGTGGTCCGACTACTTCACCCGCACCGCCATGCCCGCGCTGCGCGTCGGCGACTTCCACATGTCGACCGTCAGCCAGGCGACCTAGCCAGGCGCCCTAGTCAGGCGCCCTCGCCAGGCGACTCAGTCAGGCGGCCTAGGAGGCGCAGTCGTCACGTCGGGCCGTCGCGGCCGGGACCGCTGTTCCCGCCGCGGCGGCCCGTCCACGGCACGCCGTCGGCGCCCAGGGCGCCTCAGGCCTCCTCAGGCCTCCTCAGGGCTCCTCCAATCGGAAGCCGACCTTCATGGTGACCTGGACGTGGGCTATCCGGCCCTGGTCGAGCTGGCCGCGGATCTCCACGACCTCGAACCAGTCCAGGTGCCGCAGGGTCTGCGCGGCGCGGGCGATCCCGTTGCGGATCGCGCTGTCGACGGATTCGGGCGAGGTGCCGACGATCTCGGTCACCCGGTACGTGCGGTCGGTCATGTGGCGCCCTCCCTGGTGTCGCCGTCGGGCCCCCACGGGCGTACCGTGGGAATGTGAAGGTGATTCCCCGCAGGCGTGCCGCCGTCTACACGGTGACCGACGCGCCCAAGCCGATGTCGGAGGACATCCGGTACCGGCAGCGCCGCTACCTCATCTCGATGGGCATCCGAACGGTCTGCTTCGTGGGGGCGGTGGTCGCGGCGATGCTGGGCGCACCGTGGTGGCTGGTGTTTCTGCTGGTGGTGGGCGCGGTGTTCCTGCCGTACATCAGCGTCATCTTCGCCAACGGCGGCCGCGAGCCGCAGCCGTCCGCCCGCTTCACCGACGAAAGCCCGAGCCGGAACGAGATTTCCGGACGGCGTCCGGAAATCGGGTCGTGACTTTCTCTTGACTAAGGGCGGGGGGTTTCGGTGTACGATTTGTCTCGGCGCTCTGGTCCCCCGTCGGAGCGCCCGTGCCGGTGTTCCGGGCCCCCGTCGGAACACCGATGACGCGACGCCGGGTGGATTGCCCCCGTATCCACCCGGCGTCGCTTTCTCTTTGCGGGGGCCGGCGCCGCTCGCCGATACCGCCGCGTTCCACTGTGCCGAACGCGCGTGAACGCGCCGCTGTTCCCGCCGCTGACCGGACCCGGCCACGCCCTTCCCGGCCCCGCGGTTCGGCCCTCTCGGCGGCGTTCAGGGCCGCGCGGGGGCCGCGGGGAAACGCGCGGGACCTCCCTCACCGCGTTGATAATCGAACGGGATTCCAATTAGGTTGGCGTCCGTCCGGATAAGCGGCGGAGCAGGGAGGCGGTATGGCCGGGACGCGGGTCGCCATCGTCACGGGCGCGGCGCGGGGCATCGGCGCGGCGACGGCGGTGCGGCTGGCCCGCGAGGGGTTCGCCGTCGCCGTGTGCGACCTGGACGAGGCCGCATGCGCGGGCACCGTCGCGGAGGTCGAGAAGGCGGGCGGCCGGGGCCTGGCCGTCGGGGTGGACGTGGCGGACTCCGACGCCGTGCGGGCCGCCGTCGACCGGGTGGCCGCCGAGCTGGGGCCGCCGGTGGTGCTGGTCAACAACGCCGGCATCATCCGCGACAACCTGCTGTTCAAGATGTCCGACGACGACTGGGACGCGGTCATGGCGGTGCACCTGCGGGGCGCGTTCCTGATGAGCCGGGCCGCGCAGGCGCACATGACCGAGGCGGGCTGGGGGCGCATCGTCAACCTGTCGTCGGTGTCGGCGCTGGGCAACCGCGGGCAGGCGAACTACTCGGCCGCCAAGGCGGGCCTGCAGGGCTTCACCAAGACGCTGGCGATCGAGCTCGGCCGTTTCGGGGTGACGGTCAACGCGGTCGCGCCCGGGTTCATCGCCACGGAGATGACCGCGGCGACCGCGGCGCGCCTGGGCGTGGACTTCGAGGACTTCAAGGCCGCGGCCGCCAAGGAGATCCCGGTGCGGCGGGTCGGCGTGCCCGAGGACGTCGCCGGGGTGGTGGCGTTCCTGGTGAGCGACGACGCCTCGTTCGTGTCCGGACAGGTGATCTACGTGGCGGGCGGGCCGCGCGACTGACCCGCCCGGCGGCGCGCCTAGCGGCGCAGCACGGCGGCGAGCTGGGCGGCCAGCACGCGGGGGGCGTCCACCAGCGACGGGCCGTACCAGGTCAGGTACCGGCCGTCGACGAGGGCCACGTCCACGCCGGGGAAGCATTCGGGGCCGTCGTCGGCGGTGAAGCGGTACGGCTCGTCCGGCAGCACCACCAGGTCGGCGCCGGCCGCGGTCAGCTCCGCGATGCCGATCTTCGGGTAGCGGTCGGGGTGGTCGGCGTAGACGTTGTCCACGCCCAGCCGGGCCAGGACGTCGCCGGCGAAGGTGTCGCGGCCGACGACCATCCACGGCCGCCGCCACACCGGGACGATCGCCGACCGGCGCCGCCGCGGCGCGGGGAGCCCGGACCACGCGCGGGCGGCCGCGTCCAGCCAGGCGGGCGCGGGGACGCGGCACGCCTCGGCGAGCATGCGGCGCAGCGAGGCCAGGGCCCGGTCGACGGTGCGGATGTCGGTCATCCACACCGGGATCCCGGCCGCGCGCAGCGCCGCCACGTCCGCGGGGCGGTTCTCCTCGGCGTTGCCGAGCACCACGTCGGGACGCAGGTCGGCGATGCGGTCCAGGTCGGGGTTCTTGGTGCCGCGCACCCGCGCGACGTCGAGGCCGGGCGGGTGGGTGCACCAGTCGGTGGCGCCGACGAGCAGGTCCGGCGCCGTGGCCGCGACCGTCTCGGTCAGGGACGGCACCAGCGACACCACGCGGCGCACCCGGTCCGGGACCGGCACGGGCGCGCCGGTGTCGTCGAGCGGGACGCCGCCGGACGCGGCATCGGGCGGGACGCCGCCGGAGGCGGCATCGGGCGGAACGCCGCCCGAGGGGGCCGGCGCGGGCGGACGGGCCATCACACGTTGCGCCGGTACTGGCCGCCGACCTCGAAGAACGCGTCGGTGATCTGCTGGAGGCTGCACACGCGCGCCGCGTCCATCAGCACCGCGAACACGTTCTCGCCGGACCGGGCGGCCTCCTTCAGCCGCGCCAGGGCGGCCTGGGCCTCCTCGCGGTGGCGCTCCTGGAAGGCCCGGACGCGCTCCAGCTGCGAGCGCTTCTCCTCCTCGGTGGCGCGCGCCAGCTCCAGCGGCCCGCCCGACGCGTCGTCGCCGTCGGGGTTGCGGAAGGTGTTGACGCCGATGATCGGCAGGGAGCCGTCGTGCTTGCGCCGCTCGTAGAGCATCGACTCGTCCTGGATGCGGCCGCGCTGGTAGCCGGTCTCCATGGCGCCGAGGACCCCGCCGCGCTCGCTGATGCGGTCGAACTCGGCCAGCACCGCCTCCTCCACCAGGTCGGTGAGCTCGTCGATGATGAACGAGCCCTGCAGCGGGTTCTCGTTCATCGCCAGGCCCCACTCCTTGTTGATGATGAGCTGGATGGCCAGGGCGCGGCGCACCGACTCGGCGGTGGGGGTGGTGACGGCCTCGTCATAGGCGTTGGTGTGCAGGCTGTTGCAGTTGTCGTAAATGGCGATGAGGGCCTGCAGCGTGGTGCGGATGTCGTTGAAGTTCATCTCCTGGGCGTGCAGCGAGCGCCCGGAGGTCTGGACGTGGTACTTCAGCTTCTGGCTGCGTTCGTTGGCGCCGTAGCGCTCCCGCATGGCGATGGCCCAAATGCGCCGGGCGACCCGTCCGATGACGCTGTATTCGGGGTCCATCCCGTTGGAGAAGAAGAACGACAGGTTGGGCGCGAAGTCGTCGACGTCCATGCCGCGCGCCAGATACGACTCGACGTAGGTGAACCCGTTGGCGAGCGTGAACGCGAGCTGGCTGATGGGGTTCGCCCCGGCCTCGGCGATGTGGTACCCGGAAATGGACACCGAGTAGAAGTTGCGGACCTTGTTGGCGATGAACCACTCCTGGATGTCGGCCATCATCCGCAGGGAGAACTCGGTGGAGAAGATGCAGGTGTTCTGCCCCTGGTCCTCCTTGAGGATGTCGGCCTGCACGGTGCCGCGCACGGTCGACAGGACCCGCTGCCGCACCTGCGCGGCCTCCTCCTCGGTGGGCTCGCGGCCGTGCTCGGCGCGGAAGGCGTCCAGGCCCTGGTCGATGGCGGTGTTGAGGAAGAACGCCAGGATCGTGGGCGCCGGGCCGTTGATCGTCATCGAGACGGAGGTGGTCGGCGCGGTCAGGTCGAACCCGTCGTAGAGCGCCTTCATGTCGTCCAGCGTGGCGATGGAGACGCCGGACGTGCCGACCTTGCCGTAGATGTCGGGGCGCTCGTCGGGGTCGCGGCCGTACAGCGTCACCGAGTCGAACGCGGTGGACAGGCGGGTGGCGGGCTGCCCCTCCGACAGCAGCTTGAAGCGGCGGTTGGTGCGGAACGGGTCGCCCTCGCCGGCGAACATCCGCGCCGGGTCCTCGTTGTCGCGCTTGAACGGGAACACCCCGGCGGTGAAGGGGAACCGCCCCGGCAGGTTCTCCGACCGCAGGAACCGCAGCAGCTCGCCGCGGTCCTCGTAGCGGGGCAGCGCGACGCGCGGGATGCGGTTGCCCGACAGCGACTCCCTGGCCAGCTTGGTCTTCAGCTCCTTGTCGCGGACGCGGACGACCAGCTCGTCCCCCGAGTACACCTCGACGGTCTTCGGCCACTCTTCGAGCAGCGCGGCGCTCTCGTCGGACACCTGGCGGCGCGCGTCCTCCAGCAGCTCGGCGACCTCCTCGGCGGCCGCGCCGTCCGCGGACAGCTCCTCGCGCACGGCCTCCAGGCGCTGCACCCGCCGCACGGCCTCGACCTGGCGGGCCGTCTCGGCGTGGTAGGCCCGCACGGTCTCGGCGATCTCCGACAGGTAGTTCGCCCGGGCGGGCGGGATGATCTGCGCCGCGCGGGTGGACGCGCGGGTGTCGACCTTGGGCAGTGTGCCGGGCTCCAGGTGCAGGCCCCGCTCGGCCAGCAGCCCGGTCAGGTGCTGGTAGAGGGCGGTGACGCCGTCGTCGTTGAAGGTGGCGGCGCTGGTGCCGAACACCGGCATGTCCTCGGGCCGCGCCCCGAACGCCTCGCGGTTGCGGATCATCTGGCGCGACACGTCGCGCAGCGCGTCGGCGGCGCCGCGCCGCTCGAACTTGTTGATCGCCACCACGTCGGCGAAGTCCAGCATGTCGATCTTCTCGAGCTGGGAGGCGGCGCCGAACTCGGGCGTCATCACGTACAGCGACACGTCGGCCAGCGGCACGATCGCCGCGTCGCCCTGCCCGATGCCGGGCGTCTCCAGGATGATCAGGTCGTGGCCGGCGGCGCGGCAGGCGGCGATGATGTCCTCGATGTGCTCGGGCAGCTCGCGGGCGCCGCGGGTGGCCAGCGACCGGAAGAACACGTGGTCGCCGTCCAGGGAGTTCATCCGGATCCGGTCGCCGAGCAGGGCGCCGCCGCCGCGGCGCCGGGTCGGGTCGACGGCCAGCACCGCCACGCGCAGCTTGTCCTGCTGGTCGACGCGCAGCCGCCGGACCAGCTCGTCGGTCAGCGACGACTTCCCGGAGCCGCCGGTGCCGGTGATGCCCAGCACCGGGACGGTGCGGCGGGCGGCGGCCTCGGCGAGGATCTCGCGGTCGCGGTCGGGCAGCCGGCCCTCCTGCAGGCAGGTGATGGCGCGGGCGAGCGCGCGCCGCTCCCCGGCCAGCACGCCCTCCACCGGCTCGGGCGGCAGTTCGACGTCGCACTCGCGCACCAGCTCGTTGATCATGCCGGGCAGGCCGAGCCGCTGGCCGTCCTCCGGGGAGTAGATCCGCACGCCGGAGCGGGCCAGCCGGGCGATCTCCTCGGGCACGATCACGCCGCCCCCGCCGCCGAAGATCTTCACGTGGCCGGCGCCGGACTCGCGCAGCAGCTGAGCCAGGTACTCGAAGTACTCCACGTGGCCGCCCTGGTAGGAGCTGACCGCCACGCCCTGCGCGTCCTCCTCCAAGACCGCGTCCACCACCTCGCGCACGGACCGGTCGTGCCCGAGGTGGATCACCTCGGCGCCCTGCGACTGCAGGATCCGCCGCATGATGTTGATCGCCGCGTCGTGCCCGTCGAACAGGGCCGCCGCCGTCACGAACCGCACCGGGCGCGCCGGGACGTGCATTGCCACCTCGCCATGGTCGGGGGCCGCTCAGGCAAGCCCTTGGACCTCCAATATTTGGAAGCTAAACTAATTCCCGCGCGGCACGCGGTCAAGGCCGCGGTGACGGGACGACGCGCGGATGAAGGGCCGGGCGAAGGGATACGGTGAGGCGGTGCCCGTTCACGACCCCATCGCCGAGGCGCACCGGCAATGGAGCGCGCGCTGGCCCGAACACGCCGACCGGATGGCCGCCGTCACGTCCGTGATGCGCGTCCAGCAGCTGCTGCTCGCCCGCATCGAGAGCGTCCTCAAGCCCCACGGCCTGACCTTCGCCGCCTACGAGGCGCTGCGCCTGCTCGCCTTCACCCGGACCGGCGCCCTGCCCATGGGCAAGATGGGCGCGCGCCTGATGGTCCACCCCGCGTCGGTCACCAACGTGATCGGACGGCTGGAGCGCCGCGGCCTCGTCCAGCGCCGCCCCTCCCCCGACGACCGCCGCGTCGTCCTCGCCGAGATCACCCCCGCCGGGCGGGAGCTGGCCGAGGACGCGACCCGCGCCCTGCACGAGGCGTCGTTCGGCCTGCCCGACCTGACCGCCGAGCAGGTCGCGGAGATCACCGCCGTGCTGCGCGCGGTGCGCGCGTCGGTCGGCGAGGTCCCGCCCGAGCCGCCCCGGCCGCGAGCGGGCGTTGACTTCCCCGCGGATGATGCGAGCGTGGGAGGCGATCACCGGCAGGACACCTGAGATCACCGGCAGGACACCTGAGGGGGTACCGGCGTGGCGAACGAGACCGTCTTCACCTACGGCGCGCCGCAGCTGAAGTTCGGGCCCGGCGCGGCCGACGAGATCGGCTACGACCTGGCGCGGCTCGGGGCGCGGCGGGCGCTGGTGGTGACCGACCCCGGCGTGGCCGCCACGGGCGCCCCGCAGCGCGTCGCGGACGCCATGAAGGCCTACGACGTGACGGCGACCGTGTTCGACGGCGTGCAGGTGGAGCCGACCGACGAGAGCCTGCGCCGCGCGGTCGCCTACGCCCGCGACACCGGCCCCTACGACGCGTTCGTGGCGGTCGGCGGCGGGTCCAGCATCGACACCGCCAAGGCCGTCGACCTGCTGACCACCAACGAGGGCGACCTGGCGGACTACCTCAACCCGCCCGTCGGCGCCGGACGCGCCCCGGCCCGGCCGCTGCTGCCGCTGGTGGCCGTGCCCACCACCACCGGCACGGGGGCCGAGAGCACCACCGTGTGCGTGCTTGACGTGCTGGAGCTGAAGGTCAAGACCGGCATCAGCCATCCGGCGCTGCGCCCCGCCCTGGCCGTGGTGGACCCCGACCTGACGGTCAGCCAGCCGGCCGAGGTGACGGCGTCGTCCGGGATGGACATCGTCTGCCACGCCCTGGAGTCGTACACGGCACGGCCCTACGACGCGTTCGAGCGCAAGGCGCCCGAGCGGCGCGTGCCGTACTGCGGCGCCAACCCGATCTCCGACATGTGGTCGGAGCGGGCCCTGGCGCTGGTCGCCCGGTCGCTCCGCGCCGCCGTGCGCGACGGCGGCGACCGGCGCGCCCGCGGCGACATGGCGCTCGCCGCCACGTTCGCCGGTCTGGGGTTCGGCAACGCGGGCGTGCACGTCCCGCACGCCAACGCCTACCCGATCGCGGGCCGCGTCCGCGGCTTCCGCCCGTCCGGCTATCCCGGCGACGGGCCGCTCGTGCCGCACGGCATGGCCGTGTCGCTGACCGCGCCGGAGGCGTTCCGCTTCACGTTCGAGGCCTGCCCCGAGCGGCACGTGCGGGCGGCGGAACTGCTCGCGCCCGGCATGGAGCGTCCCGACGACCCGTCCGAGCACCTGCCGCGCGCGCTGCTGGCGCTGATGCGCGACATCGGCGTCCCCGACGGCGTGGGCGCGGTCGGCTACACCGAGGCGGACGTGCCGGACCTGGTGGCGGGCACGATGAAGCAGCAGCGCCTGCTGGCCATCGCGCCGCGCCAGGTGACCGAGGACGACGTCGCGGGGATCTTCGTCCGTTCGCTGCGGCTGTGGTGACCGGGGGCGCCCGGCGCGGCGCTCAATGGTCGCGCACCCAGGCGTCGATGAGATCGGCCACCTGGGGGCGCGACCGCCGCAGGTAGTGGTCGTCCCTGACGAACTCCAGGCGCTTGTCGGCCGCGGCCAGCGCGCCGAACAGCGCCCGCGCGTCGCTGTCGAACACGCCCTCGTCGGCGGTCGCGTGGATCACCAGCGACGGCACGGTCACGCGCGCCAGGTGCGGCGCCGCCGTGCACTGGGAGGTGCGCAGGCTCCACATCGACAGCCAGGTCCGCAGCGTGCACGTCGCGGCGATGCCGAACACGCCGTAGTTGGCCCTGAGCGGCTCGCCCGCGTAGCAGCGGTTCGGCGGCCGGTCGGACGGCTCGATCGCCGGGTCGATCATCCGCAGGTCCGCCCACGTGCGGTGCACGGCGAACACCTGGTCGCGGGCGCGGGTGCCGCGCAGGTCGGCGAGCCGGTCGAGCGCCCAGTCGGTGATGCGGTCGTTGCGGGCGCGCTGGGCGGCCCGGTAGCGGCGCTGGAACTCCTCGTCGAACGGCGGCCCGTTGGCCGGGTCGAACGGGTCGAGCGCGGGGTCCGCCGACAGCGGGTCGGTCTCGTCGGTGACCGACGGGTCCATCCAGGCGGTGAGCACCTCGGGGCGGCCGCGGTGCGCGGCCAGCGCGACGAACAGGTCCCCGGCCGGCAGGTCCTCGACGGCCTCCACGGGACGCATCCCGGCGACGGGCGCGACGTTGGGCTCCACCGCCTGCGACTGGTAGGCGGCCATCAGGGAGCCGCCGCCGGAGTTGCCGAGCAGGACGACGCGCTCGGCCCCCGCGCGCTCGCGCAGCCAGCGCACCCCCACGCCGATCTCGGCGAGCGCGTGGTCGAGCAGGAAGTACGCCCCGTTGCCGCGGAACCGCGTGTTCCAGCCGAGGAAGCCGTAGCCGCGGCGGGCCAGGTGCTCGGCCAGGTAGTGCTCGGAGAAGTCCACGTCGTAGTGGGCGGCGATGAACGCCGTCCGCGGCGGCGGCCCGGCGGCCGGACGGTGGTAGACGCCCTGGCAGGGATGCCCGCCCGCCCCGGCGCGGCCGCCCAGCGGAGACGGCAGCCCCACGAACTCCCGGACGACCTCCTCTGCGCCCCGACGGCCCATCGGCGCCCCTTCCCTCGGCGGCCCTCCGCCGGTCGGAGACGGTGACCCCACCCTGGATCAATGGAGCCTTGTACCGGTATATACCGTGGTTGACCCGGACCGCGGGCGGGTGGGGAACCGGTACGACGGAGTGCCGGGCGCGCCTGGGGGGGACCGGGCTGGAGCGAGACATGACCGAGGCACCTCGGAAGCCGGAAACACTCACCTACGGCTCGTACCTGCGGCTGGACAAGCTGCTGTCCTGCCAGGAACCGCGCACCGACGCGCACGACGAAATGCTGTTCATCGTCATCCACCAGGTGTACGAGCTGTGGTTCAAGCAGATCCTCCACGAGGCCGCGCTGCTGCAGCGGCGGCTCGAGGAGGGCAACAGCGCGGGGTCCCTGCACACCGCCCGCCGCATCGCGAAGATCCTCAAGACGGTGGTCGGGCAGATGGACATCCTGGAGACGATGACGCCCTGGCAGTTCGCGACGTTCCGCGGCGCACTGGGCACCTCCAGCGGGTTCCAGTCGGACCAGTGGCGGCGGATCGAGGCGGTGCTGGGGCGGCGCACGTTCCCGGCCTCCGACCTGCGCGACGACCCGGAGCTCAAGGAGGCGGTGCGCCGCCGGGCGCTGCCGGACTCGCTGATGCGCTACCTGGCGGAGCGCGGCCGCCCCGTCCCCGCCGAGATCCTCGACCGCGACCCGGCGCAGCCGTGGTCGCCCGACCCCCGCGTCCAGGACGTCCTGCTGGCGGTGTACGCCGACGAGAGCTCCCCCGAGGCGCAGGTCTGCGAGTCCCTCGTCGACCTGGACGAGGGCGTCCAGGAGTGGCGGTACCGCCACCTCAAGATGGTGGAGCGCACCATCGGCGCCAAGATCGGCACCGGCGGGTCGGCCGGGGCCGACTACCTGCGGCGCACGCTGTTCGTCCCCGCGTTCCCGGACCTGTGGGAGGTCCGCTCGAAGATCAAGGAGGAGCCCGTCGATGGCGCGTGAGCAGACCGTGGCCGTGGTCGGCGCGGGGCTGGCCGGGTGCCTGCTCGCCACGCTGCTGGGGCGGCGCGGCATCCCGGTGACGGTGTACGAGCGGCGTCCCGACCCGCGGGTGGCCGGCCACGAACGAGGCCGTTCCATCAACCTGGCGATCTCCACGCGGGGGCTGGCCGCGCTGGAGGAGGTCGGGCTGCGCGAGGAGGCCCTCGCCCGCGCGCTGCCCATGCACGGCCGCATGGTGCACCCCCTGGGCGGCGAGCAGAACTTCCAGAGCTACAGCGCCGACGGCACCCGCGCGATCAACTCCATCAGCCGCGCCGAGCTGAACATGGCGCTGCTGGAGGCCGCCGAGGCCACCCCCGGCGTGACGGTGCGCTTCGGGCACCGGCTCACCAACGTCGACGCCGAGAAGGGGCGGCTGACGCTGGAGACGCCGGACGGCGTCGTCACCGAGGACGTCGACGTGGTGCTGGCCGGGGACGGCGCCTACAGCGCGGCCCGCCGCATGACCGAAGGGGTCGAGCCGTTCACGCACACCCAGGACTTCCTGGAGCACGGCTACAAGGAGCTGACCATCCCGCCGGTGGACGGGGAGTTCGCGCTGAGCCCCGACGCCCTGCACATCTGGCCGCGCGGCAACGCCATGATGATCGCGCTGCCGAACCTGGACCGCTCGTTCACCTGCACGCTCTTTTGGCCCAAGGCCGACTTCGACGCCCTGGACACGCCGCGCAAGGTCCGGGAGCACTTCGAGGCCCGCTACCCCGACGTGGTCGGGCTCATGCCGGACCTCGCCGACGAGTTCGCGCGCAACCCGGTCGGGTCGCTGGTCACGGTGCGCACCTGGCCGTGGGTGCGCAGCGGGGCGGGCGCCACGGTGGCGCTGCTGGGCGACGCCGCGCACGCCATCGTGCCGTTCTACGGGCAGGGCGCCAACTGCGCGTTCGAGGACTGCGTCGAGATCGACCGCTGCCTGGACGAGACGGGCGGGGACTGGCGCCGCGCACTGTCGATCTACCAGGAGCGGCGCAAGCCCAACACCGACGCGATCGCCGAGATGGCGCTGGACAACTTCGTGGAGATGCGCGACCGGGTCGCCTCCCCGGTGTTCCGGCTGACCCGCGCCGCCCAGCACGCGCTGGAGCGGCGGCTGCCGGGCCGGTACGTGTCGCGCTACGAGCTGGTGTCGTTCAGCACCGTGCCCTACGCGCAGATCCCCGAGCGGCTCAAGCGGCAGAACCGGGCGCTGGCGGCGGCGGGGCTGGCGGCGTTCGCGGCGACGGGGCTGACGGTCCGGGCCGCTCGCGCGGCGCTGCGCCGCCGGGCCGGCGGGTCGGCGGGTGCGGCCGTCCGCGCCCCC
>NZ_BCQU01000096.1:0-24430 GCF_001552235.1 Actinomadura rubrobrunea NBRC 15275
GACTCGCCCGTCGGGCGGCACCGCCGTGGTATGGCGCGTACCCGTGGCCGGAGGGCTCATGACCCTCCAGCGCGCATAGCCGGAACCGGATGCTCCGGCGCCGGAAGGAGGCCGTGATGCTGGCATGGAGCGTGCAAGAGCCCGGACCGCTCGAGACCCGTCCGCTGCGGCGGGTCGAGCGGGACGTCCCCGAGCCCGGCGACGGCGACCTCGTGGTGCGGGTCCGGGCCTGCGGGGTGTGCCGGACGGACCTGCACGTCGCCGAGGGCGACCTGCCCGTCCACCTGCCGGGCGTCACTCCGGGGCATGAGATCGTCGGCGACGTCGTCGCGGCCGGGCCCGGCTGCCGCCACGGGCCCGGCGACCGGGTCGGCGTGGCGTGGCTGCGCGGCACCTGCGGCGCGTGCCGGTACTGCCGCCGCGGCGCCGAGAACCTGTGCCCGTCCTCGACCTACACCGGCTGGGACGCCCACGGCGGGTACGCCGAGTACACGATCGCCCGCGACGCCTACGTCTACGACGTGCCCGCCGGCCGGACCGACCTGGAGGTGGCGCCGCTGCTGTGCGCGGGCATCATCGGCTACCGGGCGCTGCGCCGCGCCGCGCTGCCGCCGGGCGGACGGCTGGGAGTGTGGGGCTTCGGCGGGTCCGCGCACCTGGCCGTCCAGGTCGCGATGGCCGAGGGCGCCACCGTGCACGTCTTCACCCGCGCGCCCGCGGCCCGCAGCCTGGCCAAGGAGCTGGGCGCCGCGTCCGCGGGCGACTCGTTCGACCCCGCGCCGGAACCGCTGGACTCGGCGATCGTGTTCGCCCCCGCCGGAGAGCTCGTCCCGGTCGCCCTGGAGCGGCTGGACCGCGGGGGGACCCTGGCGCTCGCCGGCATCCACCTGTCGGACGTGCCGGCGCTCGACTACCAGCGGCACCTGTTCCAGGAGCGGCAGGTCCGGTCGGTCACCGCCAACACCAGGGCGGACGGGGAGGAGTTCCTGCGGCTGGCGGCGCGCCTGCCGCTGCGCGTGGCGAGCGCGCCCTACGAGCTGTCCGACGCCGACCGGGCCCTGGCGGACCTGGCCGCCGACCGCGTCGAGGGCGCCGCCGTCCTGGTCGTGGGCTGACCGGCCCGGCGCGGCCGCGCCGCTCCTCCCGGCCTCCGACGGCGCCGCCGTCCCGCCGCGCTCAGACCCGGCGGTAGGACTCGGGGATGGTGTCGTCGTGCTTGTAGTACAGCAGCTCCTGGACGTCCACCACCCCTTCCGTGGCGGCGGCCAACCGCACCAGCACCGGGATCATGCTGCGCCGCTCGACTCGTCCGGTCAGCTGGACCACGCCCTCCTGGACGCGCACGGCCACCGAGGCGGGGTCCTGCCAGAGCCGGTTCACCAGGACCTCCTGGATGATCTCGTCGCGGATCTCGTCGTCGGAGCGCAGGAAGCCGCGCAGCAGGTCGGCCCTGGTGACGATGCCGGCCAGGCGGCCGTCGGCGTCCACGACCGGGGCCTGCTTGTACCGGTGCCGGGCCAGTGCCCGGGCGGCCTCGGCGATCGAGGCGTCCCGGGACACCGTGACGACGGGGCTGCTCATCAGCCCGCGGGCGTCCACGGCGCCGGCCTTGGCCTGCGCGCCGCGGCTCCGCAGCAGCCGCAGCAGCGTCCGGGGGCCCTCGGCGTCCTTGTACTCCTGTTTGCGCAGCAGATCGGCGTCGGTGACGATGCCCGTCACGCGGCCGTCCTCGCCGACCACCGGGACCGCGTGGATGCGATGCTCGGCCATCGCCTCCACGATCTCGATGAAGGGCGTGTCCTCGGCGACGGTGACGACCTCCTTGGTCATCACGTCCTCGACCTTGCTTCGTCGCATGGCGCCTCCTTGGTCGTCACGGGGCGGGGCCGTCGTCGGCCGGGTCGTGGCGGGGCGCCGGGATGCGCGTGAACTCCCCCGAGCGGTCGTGGCCCTGCTCTGCTGCTCGAACGGTCACCGTCTCGTCCGCGGACGCCCTCGTCGGGGACGTGCCCCCAGGACGCACCGCCACGCGCCGGAGGCGCCGCGCATGACGAAATGCTTGCCGCCCGCCCCGGGCGGCGCCGAGACCGCCGACCGCCTCGGGCGCGCGGGACCTTCGGCCCTTCGGATACCGCCTCACCAGGGGAAACCCTGGGGATATCGACGGTCACCGGAGGGGGCGCCATGAACGACATCACTGTGATCCACCGTGCCGACGAGGCGTTCGCCGTCCTGGTCCGCGGACACGTGATCTGCGTGGACCAGCCGTTCGGGCCGGGCGGCGTGGACGACGGTCCGACGCCGGTCGAGCTGTTCGTGGCGAGCCTGGCCGCCTGCGCCGCCCACCACGGGCGGCGCCATCTGCGGGACAGGGGGCTGCCCGCGGACGGCCTGGAGGTCAGGGCGCGCTTCATCATGCACGCCGGAGCGCGGCCGCGGGTGGCGCGCATCGACCTGGCCGTGCGCCCGCCGCTGGGCCTGCCGGAGGCGTCCGCGGCGGCGCTGCGGGAGGCCGTCGAGCGCTGCACGGTGCGCAACTCGCTCCTGGAGGTTCCGAGCATCACGGTGGGCGTCGAAAGCGCGCAGGGCCAACCCGCCTGAGACGGCGTCCGGCCGCCGGACCCGGGATCCGGGGCCCGCTCCCGCCCCCGGCCGGTCAGCCGGACGGGGCGGCGGCCGCCGCCGCGAACCGGCGGCTCAGTCCGGTGATCTGCAGCAGCTTGGCCAGCTGCGGGCGAGGGTTGACGATCGTGACGCGACCGCCGAGCGCCTCGGCGAGATCGCCGGCGGCCGTCAGCGCGTCCAGTCCCCGGCCGTCGCAGAAGTCGAGCCGCCCGGCGTCGACCACGACCCGCGGACGGTCGAGGTGCAGCGCGGCGAGCAGTCTGCGGCGGAAGAAGTCCGCGGTGGCGATGTCGAGCTCTCCCGCCACGCTCAGCAGCCTCGTCTCATCGGGGAGGAACGTGAGCGACGTCTCCAGCCAGGGCCGGTGCTCCACAGATGGGCGGTTCACTGCCGTCACCCTCTCCCCGTCGTTCGTCCGCACGGATGCGGCCGTCGCGTTATGTCTCCATGCTTCACGCCCCGCCCGGGGTCTCTTAGAGGCCAAAGGCCCCGCCGGTCCCGCCGTTGGTCAGCCGAGGGCGCGGCCGAGCGGCGACGGGACCGGCGGGGGAGGGGCCAGGCGGACGCGCACGTCGACGGCGGCCGCGCCGCGCGGCGTGACGATCACCGGGTTGAGGTCCAGCTCGGCGATCTCCGGGTTGTCGGCGACCAGCCGGGCGACCCGGGCGACCTGGTCCTCCAGGGCGGACACCGCCGCCGGCGGGCGGCCGCGGTAGCCGAACAGCAGCGGGGCGCAGCGCAGCGAACGGATCATCTCGGCGGCCTCGCCGTCGGCCAGCGGCGCCGCGCGGAACACCCGGTCGCCGAGCAGGTCGGCGGCGGTCCCGCCCATGCCGACCATGACCAGCGGGCCGAACCGGGGGTCCTCCACCGCGCCGATGATGATCTCGACGCCCTCGCCGGCCATGCGCTGGACGACGGCGCCGGTCATCGCCTCGCCGAGGGACGCGGCCATGGCGCGGTAGGCGTCCCGGACCTGCTCGGGCGTGCGCAGGTCGAGCCGGACGCCGCCGACGTCGCTCTTGTGCACCAGGGCCGGGCCGACCGCCTTGAGCGCGACCGGGTAGCCGGTCGCGGCGGCGGCCTCGACGGCGCTCTCCGGGCCGTCCACGCCGATCGTCTCGGCCACGGCGATGCCGTAGCCGCCCAGCAGCCGCCGCGCCGTCTCCGGGTCCAGCCAGCGGCCCTCCGGGGCGAGGCGCAGCTCCGCCTCGACGAGGCCCCGCACCTGCTCCGGCCGGACGCCGGGCGGCGCGGCCGCCGGGGGCGCGGGCCGCCGCCGCCACTCGGCCTGGTCCACCGCGTGGCGCAGCGCCGTGACCGCCTGCTCGGGGTAGGCGTAGGCGGGCACCTGGACGGACCCGTCGTCGATCAAGGAGTCCTCGCCGACGACGCAGGCCAGCACCGGCTTGTCGGCGTCTCGCGCCGCGGCGGCGATCGCCGCCTTGGAGGCCGCGGCGCCGGAGCCGAACGGCGGGGTGTAGACGGCGATGACCGCGTCGACGCCCGGGTCGCGCAGCACCGTCCGCAGCGCCTCGGCGAGCCGCTCGGCGCCGCCGTCGGCGGTCAGGTCCACCGGGTTGGCGACCGCCGCGGCCGGGCCGAGCGTCTCGCGCAGCGCGCGGCGGGTGGCCTCGGCCAGCTCGGGGACCTCCAGGCCGTGCGTCGCGCAGGCGTCGGCGGCCAGCACGCCGGGCCCGCCGGAGTTGCCGACGACGGCGACGCGCCGGCCGCGCGGCAGCGGCTGGTGCGCCAGCAGGCGGGCGGTGTCGAGCATGTCCCGCACGGTCTCCACGCGCACCACTCCGGCGCGGCGCAGGAGCGCGTCGACGGCGATGTCGGACGTGGCCGCGGCGGCGGTGTGCGACCGCACGGCGCGGCCCCCGGCGGCCGAGCGGCCGCTCTTGAGCACCACGATCGGCTTGCGGGCGCCGATCCGGCGCGCCAGGGCGGCGAACTTGCGCGGGTTGCCGAACGACTCCAGGTACATCGCGATGACCGACGTGGTGGGGTCGTCCTCCCAGTACTGCAGCAGGTCGTTGCCGCTGATGTCGGCCTTGTTGCCGACGGACACGAAGCTGGACACGCCCAGCCCGGTCGCGCCGGCCTGCTCGAGCAGCGCCACCCCGACCGCCCCGGACTGCGACATCACCGCCAGCCGTCCGCGCGCCGGCATGGCGGGCAGGAAACTGGCGTTCAGGTTCTCGGCGGTGTTCACGACGCCCAGGCAGTTGGGGCCCACCAGGCGCATGCCCGACTCGCGGCAGATCGCCAGCAGCTCGGCCTCCCGGCGGGCGCCCTCCTCGCCCGTCTCGGCGAACCCGGCGGACACCACGACCAGCGCCTGCACCCCCTGTTCGGCGCAGTGGCGCGCCACTTTGAGCACCGACGACGCGGGCGTCGCCACGACCGCCAGGCACACCCCGCCGGGGATCTCCGACACGGTGGGGTACGCGGGGACCCCGAGGATGGAGTCGGTGTGCGGGTTGACCGGGTAGACGGCGCCGCGGTATCCGCCGTCCAGCAGGTTGCGCAGGATGCGGTGGCCCACGGTCCGCGGGTCGCGGCCGGCTCCGATGACCGCCACCGACCACGGCCGCAGCACCCGGCCGAGCGACGCCGCGCCGGCGGTGCGCTCGCGCGCCTCGATCGCGGCGATGAGCTCGCCGGTGAACTCCAGCGGCACGCGGATCTCGTACTCGCGGCCGGCGAACCGCTGCCGCGTCTGGAATCCGGCCGTGGTGAGCAGCTCCAGCATCGCCCGGTTCTCCTGCAGCACCGTGGCGGTGAACTCGGTGATGCCCCGGGCGGACGCGTCGGCCGCCAGATGCTCCAGCAGCAGGGTGCCGAGGCCCCGCCCGTGCATCCGGTCGTCGACCAGGATCCCGATCTCCGCGGTGGCGCCGCCCTTGTCGGGGATCATCTCCGCGAGGCCCACCGCCTGCCCGCCCTGGAAGGCCACCAGGGCGTGCCCCGGCCAGTCGGCGCCGGTGACCCGGTCGATGTAGGCGTGCGGCGTGCGGGTGCCCGCGGTGAAGAACCGCAGGTAGGCCGACTGCTCGGACAGCCGGTCGACCAGGGCGTGCAGCGCCGTGCGGTCCGACCGCGCCAGCGGCCGGATGTGCACCATCGCGCCGTCGCGCAGCAGCGCGTGCTCACCGGCGTCGGTGATGGGAGCCGACATCATCTGCCTCCAGGGGGCGAAGGGCGGTCCGGACGCCCGGGACCGCGAGTCACTGCCGGCCCTACGACATCAGGGGCGAGGACGCGGCGGCAGGGGCGAAGGTCCCCGATGAGGCCGCGGATCAGCCTGTGTCCGCGGCCGCCTGAGTTCTCCGCGGTCCCGGGTCGGAATCGGTGCGGCGGTGGAATCGGCGCCGTGCGGCGGGCGCGGGTCAACCGGCGCAGCGGCGGTCGAGCCGCTCCCACGCCCGGTCCCACGACGCCGCGCGGCGGCGGTCGCACTCGCGCCGGGTCACCAGGTAGACGACGGTCAGCAGGGTCCCCAGGCCGACGACGACCCAGCAGGCGGTCAGCACCGACTGCGTGATCACCTGTCCTCGCCGCGGCGGCCGGGGGACGACGTTCCCTTTGGCGTCGACCCAGATGCGCCGTGTGCCGTCCTTGCCGGCGGACGGCCACGCGGGGATCTCCCCGGCGCGGGCGGTGCCGTCCGGGGCCCGCCAGCGCGCCCACACCGTGGGCGGCGAGTGGTCGCCGGAGGTGGCGGCCGTGTCCGCCGGACGCTGGGTGATCGTCGCGACGACCGGATACCGGCCGGCCTTCGCGGCGGCCTCGGCGCGCAGCCCCGCCCGGTAGGCGCGGTCCGCCGCCCAGGCCGCCAGCGGCACCGCGAGCGCGAGGAACACCGCGACGAGCGCCATGCCGACGGCGCGTTGCACACGGTCCACGGGACGGCGCAGCTCGCTGCGGCCGAATCCGAGCCTGCGGACGAACCAGCGCAGACGGACGCCCGCGCCCACCGGGCGTGATCGTCGCATGATTCCTCCCTCCGCTCTCCACCGACGCTAAGAGCGCGTGGGACGGGCCGGGAGAGCCTTTGTCCTCTGCCCTGACAGACCAAAGACCCTGGTCCTGTGGGGACCAACAGCCCTGTCGGCCCGCCGGAGCGCACGGGGCCGTCGCCGCCTCGCGCCGCCGTCGGGCCCCACCGGGGTCGCGCTGCCCGGACCGCGGGGTCGCATCATGGAGTCGTGTGCGACGGTCGGGTGATGGGCGTGGACGCGTGCAGGACGGGGTGGATCGGCGTCGTCCTGGACGACGACGGCCCGGCCGCCTGGCACGCGCCGGAGATCGGCGCCCTGGCCCGCGCGGCCGCCGGGCGGGCGCCGCTGGACGTCATCGCCGTCGACATCCCGATCGGCCTGGCGGACGCGGGGCCCCGTCAGGCCGACGTGCTGGCCCGCGAGGCGGCGGGGCGGCGGTGGCAGTCGGTCTTCCTGACCCCGGTCAGGTCCGCGTTGGAGGCCGGCGACCACGCCGCCGCGACCAGGAAGAGCCGGCGGATCACCGGCACCGGGGTGTCCGCCCAGGCCTACGCGCTGCGGAGCAGGATCCTCGAAGTGGACCGGTGGGTCCATCGGGCCGGGACGCGGGTCGTGGAGGTGCACCCCGAGGTCTGCTTCGCCGAGATGGCCGCGTCGTCCGGTGGGGCGCTGTCCGGTGAGGCGCTGCCGGCGGGCAAGAAGTCGTGGGCCGGCATGCGGCAGCGCGCCGCGCTCCTCGCCCGCCAGGGCATCGTGCTCGCCTCCGACTTCGGCCGCGCCGGAGCCCTGGCCGGGGCCGACGACGTGCTGGACGCCGCGGCCGCCGCGTGGACCGCCCGCCGCGTCGCCCGGGGAGAGGCCAGGTCGCTGCCCGACCCGCCCCAGGTCTTCTCCGACGGGCTGCCGTGTGCGATCTGGATCTGACGCCTCCCTGGATCTAAGGCCTTCCTGGATCTGAGGCCTTCCGTCGTCGGGACGGCGACGCTTCCGGCCGGAACGCAGGCGGCGGAGTCGGGCGCGCGCCCCGCGGCGACCGCCCGACACCGGCGATCAGTGGCAGTCCCAGTGGTCTCCGTGGGCGGCGTGGCGGTGCCCGTCGTGCAGGTAGTCGACATGGTCGTCGTGCGGGACGGCGACGTGGCCGCAGCCGAGCCCATGCTGGTGCCGGTGCTCCCCATGAGGCATGTGTCCGATCACCGTGCACTCGTCGACATGGTCTCCGTGGACGACGTGGAAGTGCCCGTCGTGCAGGAAGTCCACATGGTCGTCGTGCGGGACCGCCACATGCCCGCACCCCTCGCCGTGGACGTGCGGATGCCCGCCGTGCGTTCGATGCCCGGTCGCTGTCGTCATGGCCGACCTCCTCGGTGAGCAGGGATGGTCGCAGCGGTGGCCACCACTCGGCTCCCTACCCACCAGGAAGGCTGCGGCACGTGCCGGCGTCAGCGCGGCGGGCGGCTCGTCCTCATCGCCGTCCGGCGCCGGCGGCGCCGGGGGCCTCCACGAGGTCACCCGCCCTCGAGGAGAGGCCCGGGGATCAGCCCTGGGGGAACGCCGGTTGTCGGCCCCCGCCATTCCAGCAGCAGCACCGTGGCGTCGTCGTCCAACCGGCCGACGTGGTGGGCGAGGATGCTGCGGACGAGGCGGCGCAGCGTCTCCGGCACGGGCAGGCCGTCGGCGTTGCGGCGGATGATGAAGTCGACGAAGCGCTGCAGACCGAACTCCTGCCCGCCGCTGTCGCGGGCCTCGATGATCCCGTCGGTGTAGAGCAGCATCCGGTCGCCGGGTTCGAGCTGCTCCTTGCACACCTGGGCGCCGCCGCCGAGGCCCGTTCCCAGCGGGGCCGCCGGCGGGCACTTCAGGGTGGTGACCCAGCGTCCGTTGCGGATGACCACCGGCGGGGGATGGCCGTGGTTGGTCCAGGACAGCAGGCCGGTGCGCGTGTCCAGCTCGGCGATCAGCGCGGTGACGTAGCTGGTGGAGGCGAACTGCCGCTCCAGCTCCTTGTCGATCACCTCGCCGGTGCGGATGAGGTCGTCGCCGCGCAGGCGGCTGTTGCGGCACGTCGCCACGGCCAGGTTGGCGGTCAGCCCCGAGGTCGTGTCGTGCCCCATCGCGTCGAAGACGGCCAGGTGGACGACGTCGCCGGCCAGGCCGTAGTCGAAGGCGTCGCCCCCCAAATCGTAGGCCGGTTCCAGAACCGCGCCGATCACCACGCGGTCGTTGGCGAAGGTCCGCGGCGGCATCTGCCGCCACTGCAGTTCGGCGGAGACCGTCATGGGGTGCGAGCGCACCAGCCGCGCGTGGGTGTCGCTGAAGGGGCGCTTGCTGCTCATGATCAGCCCGATCAGGCTGGCGAGGCGCCACAGGCGGGGCGTCACGTCCCGCTCGTCGTCGACGGTGACCCTCAGCACGCCCGCCCGTTCGATGCCCTCGAGGATCGGCACCCACCACACGCCGCATCCGCCGTCTCCCGAGGCGGCGCGCACCACGGCCACGTTCTGGAAGGCGCGGCCGGCCACGGTGCCCTCGATGCGCATCTCCCGCGGGTCGTCCCCGGGATGCGGCGCCGCATGGTCCCGCCCCGTCAGCAGGCGCAGCACGTTCTGCTGCAGGTCGGTGATGTAGATCAGCACGTCGCGGTAGCCGGCGCGCGCGGCGAGCTCGCCGACCACGTCGGGGATCTGCTGCATGGACATGACGTGGCTGCTGTCCAGCAGGTCGACGAGCAGCCGCTCGTCGGGATTCGGCGCCATCGCTCTCAGTCCCTACCGACGGAGACGGCCGGGCCGTGCGATGGGCCGGGGCGGCGCGTCGGCGGGCCCCGTCCCCGGCGGTCGGCGCCCGGGGAGCGGCGCGGCATCCGGTGACGAGGGCGGCGGCCGTACCGGGGCCTGGACATCCGCCTCCTGTTGCACGCTTCGCAGCCTCTCATGCCCGGCAACCACGGCGCCATGCCGCCGCCGGCGGACGACCGGCCGATCACTTCGGGCGCGGGCGCGGGTCGGCCCCTCATCGGCAGGGGAGGGCGTCGACCCGGTCGGTCGGCATGCCCAGCGCCCGGAGCACGGCGCACAGCTCCTGGCGTTCGGCGGCGGTGAGCGGGGCGTCCCGCAGGTAGAGGGACATGACCAGGTGGTCGACCGCCTTGTCCCAGCGGCCCCCGGCCGCGGCGCCGGCGACGTGCCGCAGCGCCTCGGGGCCGAGCCGGTCATGGTAGCGGTGGGGGAGGCCGCGCAGGGTCTGCTCCAGCCGGCGCCGCCCGACCGCGGGGCCCGCGGCCGGCTCCAGCGGGTCCGAGGCCAGCTCCCTGGCCAGCGCCAGCGCCGGACCCGTGGTGGGACGGGGGGTGTCGCCGGACGGGGAGGAGTCGTCGTGGCCGGTCAGCCCGAGGAGCCGCAGGACTTCTTCCATCACGCCCATCGCTCTCCTCGCGTTCCTCCCGCTCACCGGTGGCGTGTGCACACGTTGTGGTGCTCCCCGCCCGGCACGGCGATGAAACACGAATCGTAATCGAATCGTTGCTCGTCGTTGCCTGATCCGGTCCGCCGATCTCGTTTCCCGTGGCGGTGCGCCGAGCGCGCGGCCGGGCCCGCGCCGCGCGCGGCCCCGGCCCGTCACGCCCGCTTCTCCGCGTGCCCTCCGAACTCGCTGCGCATCGCGGACAGGGCCGCGTCGGTGAAGTGGCCGAGCCCGCGGGACTCGAAGCGCTCCATGAGCGCCGAGGTGATGACCGGGGCGGGCACCCCCTCGTCGATCGCCGCGTCCACCGTCCAGCGCCCTTCGCCGGAGTCGGAGACGCGGCCCTCGAACGCCTCCAGCCCGGGGGACCGGGCGAGCGCGTCGGCGACCAGGTCCACCAGCCACGACTGGACCACCGAACCGCGCCGCCACACCTCGGCGACCTCGGCGACGTCGATCTCGTACTGGTAGGCCTCCGGGGTGCGCAGCGGCGCGGTCTCCGCGTCGGCGGCGTGGGCCCGCTTGCCGACGTCGGCGTGCCGGATGATCGACAGGCCCTCCGCGATGGCGCCCATCATCCCGTACTCCACCCCGTTGTGGACCATCTTCACGAAGTGGCCGGCGCCGCTGGGCCCGCAGTGCAGGTACCCCTCGGCCGCCGTGCCGTTCCGCGTCCTGCTCGGGGTGGGCTCGGCGCGGCCGCTGCCGGGCGCGATGGAGCGGAAGATCGGATCGAGCCGCGCCACGGCCGCGTCGTCGCCGCCGATCATGAGGCAGTAGCCGCGTTCCAGGCCCCAGACTCCGCCCGAGGTGCCGCAGTCCACGTAGTGGATCCCGGCCTCGGCCAGCCGCTTGGAGCGGGCGATGTCGTCCTGGTAGAAGGAGTTCCCGCCGTCGATCACGACGTCGTCGGGGTCGAGCAGCGGCACCAGGTCGTCCAGCGTCGGATCCACGACCGCGGCGGGCAGCATGAGCCAGACCGCGCGCGGCCGGTCGAGCTCGTCCACGAGGCGGTTCAGCGAGTTGGCGCCGGTCGCGCCCTCGCCGGCGAGCTTGCGCACCGCCGCCTGGTCGATGTCGTAGACCACGCAGCGGTGGCCGTCGCGCATCAACCGCCGGACGAGGTTGGCGCCCATCCTGCCGAGCCCCACCATGCCCAGCTGCATCGGCGTGTCGGTCGTCATCGGTCCCCCTTGAAGCGAGTGCCTGTCCGCGCCTCCTCCCGGCGCGGAGCTCGTCGTCCGTGACGGCGGGGCGCCCCCGCGGCCGCCGCCCGGCCGTCCGCCCGCGGGACGCGGATCGTGCCGGCGGACGGCGTGATCGGCTCACTCATGACCGGATCGGCGTCCCAGAGCCGGAGCGCCCGGCGGCGCGCCGGTGCCCGCCGCCTCACCCGCGCACCTGCGTGGGGATCCAGCCGTCGCCGGGGAGGCGGTCCGCGTCGGACGGCCCCCATCCGCCCCGCTCGTACGGCTCCGGGGCCGTCTTGGCGTCCAGGATGGGATCGACGACGCGCCACGCCTCCTCCACCGTGTCCTCGCGGGCGAAGTGGCGCGGGTCCCCGGCCAGCGCGTCGGTGATGATGCGTTCATAGGCGGTGTCCACGTGGTCCGGGCCCGCGGCGAAGTCGACCGACACCGGCGCCTTCCGGACGGCGCCGGACCCGTCCGCGGCCTTGGCGAGCAGGTCGAAGGTCACCCCGGCGTCGGGCTGCAGGCGGAACCGCACGACGTTGGGCGGCGGGCGGCCGGTCTCACCGGACAGGAACAGCATCCGGGGCGGCCGGCGGAGCCGGACGGCGATCTCGGTGGTGGTCGCCGCGAGGGCCTTGCCCGCCCTGATCAGGAACGGCACGTCGGCCCAGCGCCAGTTGTCGATCCACAGCCGCAGCGCCGCGTAGGTCTCGGTGGTCGACCCGGCCGCGACGCCGGGGGTGCCGAGATACCCGGCGTACTGGCCGCGCACGACGTCGGCGGGGTCGACCGGGCGGATCGCGCACATCAGCCGCCGCTTCTCGTCGCGTTCGGCCTCGGCGGAGTCGTCGGGCGGCGGATCCATGGCCACGTACGCCAGCACTTGCAGCAGGTGGTTCTGCACGACGTCGCGGACGGCGCCCACCGCGTCGTAGAACGCGCCGCGGTCGGCCACGTCGAACGCCTCCGCCATGGTGATCTCCACGGCGGCGACATGGTCGCGGTTCCACACCGGCTCCAGCAGGCCGTTGGCGAACCGGAAGATCAGCAGGTTCTGCACCGGTCCCTTGTCGAGGAAGTGGTCGACGCGCAGCAGTCGCTCCTCGGGGAAGTACCGGTGCAGTTCGCCGTTGAGCCGCCGGGCGGAGGCCAGGTCGTGCCCGAACGGCTTCTCGACCACCAGACGGCCCCGGGCGTTGAGCCCCGCCGCGCCCAGCCCCCGGGCGATCGGCGCGAACAGGGACGGCGGAACGGCCAGATAGTGGACCGCGAACACCCCGTCCCCGCCGGCCGCGTCGAGAGTGCGCGCGACCTCGGCGTAGACGTCCTCGCCGGTCACGTCGCCGGCGACCGGCGTCATCCTGGCGGTCAGCGAGGCGACCACGTCGTCGTCGGCCTTGCCGAAGGCGGCGGTGACGCTCTCGCGGACGCGGCGGCGCAGAAAGGAGGCGTCCACGTCGCCGCGGTCCACCCCGATGACCGGGACGTCGAGCGCCCCGCGGGCGGCGAGCCGGTACAGGGCAGGGATGATCTTCTTCTTGGCGAGGTCCCCGGCGACGCCGTACACCACCAGGGCCCGGCCTTGCGGCGCGTCCATCTCCCCTCGCTTCCCGGCCGCCGATGGGCGCGGCGGGCGTGATCCCCGCGCCGCGCTCACCGGCCTCCGTCGTGTCGGCGCCGTCCGGGCGTCGCGGGCCGCATCCGATCACGAGGCGGCGCGGACGACGCCGGGCTCCGCGGCCTCCGCCCGGCGCGGCGTCCACCCCGCATCACAGACATGTCACTCAGTCTCGCCGCCTCTCCGGCAAATGCGGGAAAAAGTGCGGATACGGCATTACCGATCAATTCCGGCGTGCTCCAACCGGGACGAGACCGACGGCGAAGAACGGCCGACGCGAATGGGCGCGGCACGGGCGAGACGAGCGCAGACGCTGATCGAAGCCGTCGGCGGCGATCCAACATTCCCTGACCGCCTCCTTCCGGTGCGTTGCCCTGCGCGAGTGAAGACTGTGCTTATGTCCGGTACGTCCCATGGCATGCGCGGCGGGACGGCCCGAAGCGGTCCGAGCCGTGCCGGATCCGCGATCCGATGAGCCCGTGGAGGCGACATGATCATCAGCCCGGCGTTTCCCGTCGAGCCGTGGACCGTCAGGGAACGCGGTCTGAACCTGGAGACGCTCGCGCAGACGGAGTCGGTGTTCGCGCTGTCGAACGGGCACATCGGCCTGCGCGGCAATCTGGACGAGGGCGAGCCGTGCGGCCTGCCCGGCACCTATCTCAACTCGGTGTTCGAGTACCGGCCGCTGCCGTACGCCGAGGCGGGCTACGGATATCCCGAATCCGGGCAGACGGTCGTCAACGTCACCAACGGCAAGCTGATCCGGCTCCTCGTCGACGACGAGCCGTTCGAGGTGCGCTACGGCACGCTGCACGAGCACGAGCGCGTCCTCGACCTGCGGGCGGGCACCCTGACCCGGCGCGCGCACTGGACCGCGCCCTCGGGATGCACGGTGCGCGTCACCTCCGAACGGCTCGTCTCCTTCACGCAGCGGGCCGTGGCCGCGATCCGCTACGAGGTCGAGGCCGTCGACGCCCCGGTCGGCATCGTCGCCCAATCGGAGCTCATCGCCAACGAGGCGCCGCCCGAGCTGAGCCGCGACCCGCGGGCGGCCGCCGTGCTGGAGTCCCCCCTGGTCGTGGAGGAGAACAGCGCCGCGCAGGACTGCGCCGTGATGATCCATCGGACCCGGGAGAGCGGTCTGCGCGTCGCGGCCGCCATGCGGCACGACGTGGACGGCCCGGACGGCACCGACCTCGAACTCGGCGGCTCGGGCGACGTCAGCCGCCTCACCGTGGTGACCCGGCTGCGGCCCGGGCGGCGCCTGCGCATCGTCAAGCTCCTGGCGTACGGCTGGTCGGCGTCGCGTTCGCGGCCCGCCATGCACGACCAGGTCATGGCGGCGCTGGCCGCCGCGCACGCGACCGGCTGGGACGGACTGGCCAGAGAGCAGCGCGCGTTCCTCGACCGGTTCTGGTCCGGGGCGGACGTCGAGATCGACGGGGATCCGCAGGTGCAGCAGGCGGTGCGGTTCGCGCTCTTCCACGTCCTGCAGGCCGGCGCCCGCACGGAGCGGCGGCCCATCCCGGCGAAGGGACTGACCGGCCCGGGCTACGACGGCCACATCTTCTGGGACACCGAGAGCTTCGTCCTGCCGGTGCTCACCTACACGCACCCGCGCGCGGCGGCGGACGCGCTGTCCTGGCGGCGGACCACCCTGCCGCAGGCCGAGGACCGCGCCGCGCGGCTGGGGCTGGACGGGGCCGCCTTCCCGTGGCGGACCATCCACGGGGAGGAGTGCTCGGGCTACTGGCCGGCCGGCACCGCCGCGTTCCACATCAACGCCGACATCGCGGTCGCGGTGGAGCGGTACGTGGACGCGACCGAGGACGTCGACTTCGAACGGGACGTCGGCCTGCCGCTGCTCGCGGGGACCGCCCGGCTGTGGCGCAGCCTCGGCCACCTCGACGCCCACGGCCGGTTCCGCATCGACGGCGTCACCGGGCCCGACGAATACAGCGCGCTCGCCGACAACAACGTCTACACGAACCTGATGGCGCAGCGGAATCTGCGCGCGGCGGCCGACGCGGCCGACCGCCATCCGGACCGGGCCCGGCGCCTCAGGGTGACCGGCGACGAGGTCGCCTCATGGCGCGAGGCCGCCGACGCCGTCGTCGTGCCCTATGACGACCGGCTCGGGGTCCACCCGCAGAGTGAGGGGTTCACCCGGCACGCGATGTTCGATTTCGACGCCACCGAGCCGGACCAGTATCCGCTGATGCTCCATTACCCCTATTTCCAGCTCTACCGGAAGCAGGTGGTCAAGCAGGCCGACCTGGTCCTGGCCCTGGTGGTCTGCGGCGACGCGTTCACCTTCGACCAGAAGGTCCGCGACTTCGCCTACTACGAGGCGCTGACCGTGCGCGACTCCTCGCTGTCCGCGGCCGTCCAATCCGTGGTCGCCGCCGAGATCGGCCGGCTCGACCTCGCCTACGCCTACCTCCGCGAGGCCGCTCTGATGGACCTGGACGACCTGGAGAAGAACACCCGGGACGGCGTGCACATCGCCTCGCTGGCGGGAGCCTGGATGGCGCTGGTCACCGGCCTCGGCGGAATGCGCGCCGCGGACGGCCGCCTGCGGTTCGATCCGCGCCTGCCCGACGGCATCACCCGGCTCGCCTTCCGGCTGTGCTATCGCGGCCGTCGGCTGCAGGTCGTCATCACCGGCGATTCCACGACCTACCGCCTCCTGGAAGGCGAGCCGCTGCCCGTGACCCACCACGGCGAGCAGTTCCTGGTCGGCGACCAGCCCACCACCCTGCCGACACCGACCGTCACGGCCCCGGACTGCCGGATCCGCCAACCCCGCGGCCGCGAACCCCGCAGGCGCTCATAACGGTGCCGTGCCGCGGACGGCAGCCCCGGAACACGCCGACGCCAGGTTCGGGATCGGAGACGCACGGCCTCGATGAACGGACGGTCGCCGCGTCCACGCCGTCCAGGGCCGGCGCCTCGGCGACCGCCGCGACGGCGGGCGGCCCCGCCGAAGCGAGCCCGTCCACCAGCCGAAGAACCGGGGCTGATGATCCCCGGCGAACATCGACGTCTTCTGGGGCTGCAGGGGACACGACACGCACCGGGCTCCCCGCAAAAGATGCGGGCAGGACGAGCACTGCCTGCGCACTCAGACGTCCAGGCCGTTCACCGAGGCGGAAACGCGCGGCGCAGAGGACTCGCCGACTTCATGACGCTCACCCTCCGGGCGGGCACACGAAGTCGATGACACCGGGCCGCCTCACCCGCAGTGAACGATCGCTGCCATCAACGCCCGGAAGCACGATCGGCGTCGCACGTCCATAAACCCGCCGCACTGCGCGGCGGTGTGTCATGCCAGGCGCCTCCGTGAGGGAGGCGTCGACTACCTGACGGCCGTCCGGAAGGGCCGGTGCGTCCTCATCCGGCCAGACGGCCGCCCGGCTCGAGCGAGGCGGATCCAGCTGACTCCGATGCGGCAGGACGGCCGATCCGTACGCGGCAGGTCCACCCTGGCCCTATGCGACCGGGGTGCAATCGGTGTGGGAAGGCGGGATGCCGACATCATGGTCCTCTCAACGTTGGCGGGGGACCTGTCCGTCACCGCTCACGCTAGCCCCGGACGCATTGCAACGGTGAACTGTTGCCAATCCCGGTCAACGGGTGGCCAGGCGGCGCGAATGGGTGTACCCCCTGCATGCCGACGATCTCGATCGCACCGAAGGGACGCAGCGACAGGCGGTGCTCTTCGTCAGGAAACGCCGACGGCGGACGCGACGCGGCGCGGCAGGGCGACGGCCGGACACCCCCGCTTGGCCGCTTAGCGCCGATACCGGCACACCTGCCCCGAGCGCGGCTGCTGAGCGGGGCGCTGACGCGTTCAGAGCTCGATCAGCTCGAACGTGACCGCCTCGGGGACGCCGACGCGTCGACCGGCCTCCCGTGTCCTGTCCGTGAGCATCGCGTCAGGGTCGAACGCGCCGTCCAGGTTGTCGAAGTAGATCTTGTGCGCCCGCAGGGACGCGATCCCCGCCTCCAGATGGCCGGTGACGTCGACGTAGTGCGTCTCACGGGGAGAACTGGCGAACGCCGCGAACCGCACTCCTCGCCAGGGCTCCTCGTCCAGGTCGCGGAACACCCACCGGTTCGCGGCGTCGCGCACCGCGTCGGCGACCGCCAGGCCCAGCACCCGGTGGTCGGCCATGTTGAAGCCGTGGCCGCCCGGCCAGGTCTCGCGGAAGTTCAGCGAGATCACCACCTCCGGCCGGTGGCGGCGGATCGCGCGGGCCAGGTCCCGCCGCAGCGCAAGCCCGTACTCGAGCATTCCGTCGGGGTGGTCGAGGAATTCGACGGTGTCCACGCCGACCAGCCGGGCGGCCTCCAGCTGTTCTTCGGAGCGGATGCGGGCCACCGTGTCGGGGTCCATCGCGTCGATGCCCGCCTCGCCGCGCGTGGCCAGCACCTGCACCACGGTCTTGCCCTGCGACGTCCACTTGGCGACGGCGGTCGACGCCCCGTACTCCAGGTCGTCGGGGTGCGCGACGATTGTCAGCGCGCGCTGCCAGTCTTCTGGTATCGGCTCCATGCGCCCATTGTCGTGAAACGCGCTGCCCAGAGGCCGACGACGCGGCGGCGGCGCCGAAATCGTCGAGGCCGCCTGCCGTCACCGCGGGGTGAGGCGCACCACCGGGTATTCCCGGTCCGTCTTGCGCTGGTACTTGGCGTAGCGGGGCTGGGCGCCGGTGATGCGCCGCCATGCCCGCTCGCGCTCGGCGCCGTCCAGCCGGTGCGGCGTCACCGGAACGGGGCCGCGGCCGGGCAGTTCGATCGACGCCCGGTCAGGGTGCGCCATCAGATTCGCGTACCAGTCCGGGTTCTGGTCGCCTCCGCCCGATGCGACGATCAGCCAGGCGTCCTCACCGTCGGCGAACCAGGACACCGGCGTTTCCCGCGGCTGTCCGCTGCGGCGGCCCACCGTGTTCAGGATCAGCACGTCCATGCCCATGAACGTGCCGCGACCGCGTCGGATCTTGCGGATCATCCGAGCGTTCATCTTCCGCTGCATCCACCGTGACACCGGTCCGGGAGTCGTGCGCCCCTTGCGGCTGCTCACCTGCTGCGCCATCGGCTGCCTCCGGTCGGTCACGTCCAGGCTCATGGAAGTCACGCTAGGCGGGGCACCGTCATGGACGCTTCTTGATTCCTGACCGGTCCGGTGGTCCCGCTCAGCCGCTTCGCCCCGGTGCACGGCCAATGCCGGGACGGCACTTCCAGGGGACGGGCCTGCCACCGCGCATGCGGCTTCTCATCGGTGCGCACACCGAACGCGCGGAGACGGGGTATGTCGTGGCCGCCCTGCCGACGGAGGTGCTCCCTCCCTCGACTTCAACAGGACGAGCAGCTCAGACCCGAGATAGACTGATCGGTCATTACTGGCGGAACTGGGGCGCAGTCAAAGCCTGGTCAAGAGGGGGCGGACCAGATGGGGGCGGCGCAGGACACACCGTCGGCCGGGCCGAGGCTGACGGTCAATGTGGGGCGGCCCGGGCCGTGGCAGCCCGTGCAGGTGGGCGGAGAGCTGGACCTGGCCACCGTCCCGGAACTGTTCGAGCGGATCAGCGAGCTGATCGCGTCGCGTCCCGAGCCGTTCATCGCCCTGGACATGTCCGGCGTCACGTTCTGCGACTCCTCGGGGATCAACACCCTCATCCGGCTGTGGAAGCACGCCAAGGCGGCCGGCGGGGACCTGGTGCTGATGCGTCCGGATCCGCGGGTGGCCAGGCTGTTGAAGATCACCGCGGTGGACCGGCATCTCCGCATCTGCGACGACGTGCCCGACCGAACCGGACCGGACGTCTCCTGACCCGCGGGCGACGTCGCGCCGTGGCATCGCGAAGGCGGCGCGAATGGTTTAACGCCAGGAGCTCCACAGCGCAGCGCATGCGCACGCCTTCTCGCCATCCCACAGCGGGCTGGTAGGGGCGGGGGAGCCGACAACGCCCTCCTACGGTGCCGCGACGGCGGTGAATCGGCAGCGACGCATCCGACCGTCTGGTAAGTGCCACCGGGCACTTCAGACCCGGCGTGTCAAGCGTTGCCCACGCATAGGCACCGCATAGGCAACGCATAGGCAACAGTCACCCTCCAGTGCAGTGCGCCGCTGTCTGTCGGGATCTCTGACGCTAGACCCTTGAGGACTGGTGCGCGGCATTCCGCCGGTCCGCTCGCGCCGCGGCCCCCCGCCAACGCCGGCCGGGCCAAGCTCCACGGCGACAAGGGCTACGACTACGACCACCTGCGCCGATGGCTCCGCGGCAGGAACATCGCCCCGCGCCTGGCCCGCAAAGGCGTCGAGTCTCCCAGCAGCTCGGCCGCCACCGCTGAACGATCGAGCGCACCATCTCCTGGCTCAACGGCTTCCGCCGCCTGCACCGCCGCTACGAACGCAAAGCCCAGCACTTCCCGGCCTTCGTCGGCATCGCCGCCGCGCTGATCTGCCGCCGCCACCTGACCAAATGAGATGGCCTCCAAGTCGCAGGCGCAGCTGGCCGTCGGCCGCGGCCACGTTGACCTCCACCTGCGGAGGTGGCTGGTCGCTGCTCGGTGACAGGCTCCACGTGGTCCGTGCATAAACAGCGCGTAGGCGACAGTCACCCCTCGGGCAAGCGCCGTGTGCGCGGCCTCTTCGTGTTGCCGAGATCTCTCAACAGGCCTCCGGTGTCCTGCTGCGTGCATCGCCCCGCGTGAGCCTCTGCAAGCGTGAGGGGCACGATCGCCTGCGGTTGGTGGTGATCAGGTGCAGCCGGTCGTCGGCCGGGCCGGGTTGGTCTCCACCTGGGGTGCGGCTGGTCGCTCCTCGGCGGCAGATCTATGTCATCATCGCGCTGATGCGGCGGTGCCGCCGGGTGGCCTTGCGGTAGAAGCCGTCGGCGCGGTCGACAGCCACGGCAAGCCTCGACCCCTCCCGGTGTTTCTAGCCGGGCCAGCAGGTCGGAGTCGACGCCAGCTGGGCTGCGAGCGCGGCGTGCCTGTCGGCAGAGGCGCAGGAAGTCTTGGGCGCTGCTCCCAGTGTCGACCGAGGGAGACGCCGGGCAGGGGGATCGGAGCTACGGCAACGAAGCCGAGCCGCAGTCCAGGCATCTCGGCATGCAGATCTCGCAGCGTTAGGCTGGGAGGAAGCCCAGGCTGACGCGGACTCCGCCGGACTGGCACTGCGGCGGCGCAGGGCGGCGACGATTCCGGCGAACCGTCGGCCGTTGTCGGTGTCACTGGAATTTTCCAAAGGCGTGTCAGGAAATCCGCACGGGTGTCGTTCTGTTCGTGCGAGCGATTCGGATTGATCTCGCCGTGCGGGGCGGCGGCGATGCAACGCGTCGTAACCGGCGGCGAGAAGTGAGGAGACCCGTATGGAGGGGATCAACCCCGCGGTGCCGCCCAGCGGCTCTGGCTGTGTCGAATGTGAAGCCGCGGACCCGCCGGGCTGGTGGTTCCATCTTCGGCGGTGCGCGCAGTGCGGTCACATCGGCTGCTGCGACTCCTCGCCCGGTCAGCACGCCACCGCGCACAGCGCGGCGACCGGGCACCGGTTCATGCGCAGCTTCGAACCGGGCGAGGAATGGTTCTGGGATTACGACAAGCAAGTGATGTACGAGAGCGGTCCCGCGTTGGCGGCGCCCACGCACCGTCCATTGGAGCAGGGAGCGCCGGGACCGTCCGACCGGGTGCCGCCGGATTGGGCGGACCATTTGCGTCAATGAACCCATCCGTACGAGCTCCCGGTGAGCACCGCCATTTCTCGGGTGAGCACAAGAAATGTTGCTCATGGCGACGCCTCGCGCCGCGCCGTCTAGCGAGGTCAGTGATCGGGGCGCCGGTGGTGGGGCCCAGGACGGTGGTCTGATCTCGCGATCCGCATGGTCGCGGCTGCGCATGGCTCGGGCGCAAGCCCAGCTCCCTCTTGCGCGACGGCCGTGGGGGGATGACAGCTCTCAAGGAGACACCCGGGGGAAGGGGCGCCAGGCCGCTCGGGGTGGTCGATCGGCGAGGACAGCTCCTCACCAAGCCCATCCTCGGCGCGCTCACCCGCTACGTCCTCGGCGACGAGATCGCCGGCTGGCTGAAGATCCCCCGCGAGCCGGTGTGGGACACGCTCTTCGAGACGGCCTGGGAGCCGTTCATCGCCGTCCGCGAGGGCCTGTTCTCCCTCGAGATGGCGCCGGGGGCCCTGCAGAAGGCGTACTGGGCCTTCGATGAGATCCTCCGCCTGGGCGTCCTGCTCGTCCTGCCCGGCGGGAACCTGCCGATCAGCATCGAGATCCCGACGACCAACAACCCGAACCATTCCTGATCCGGACCCGCGACCTCGCGGGCGCACGATCCGCGTCGGCCCGCCCTCGCGCGGGCCGACGCGGCGTGATCGTCCCGCTGCCCGCCAGGCGCGGCCGCGCGCCGATCCGGTGACGCGCGGCCCGCCGCAATCGCCGCCATCACGGCGATGAACAGGCCCGTCCGGCCCGTGTCGCAGAGCACCGCCGCGATGAGCAGCGCCATCGCTGCCGGCTGCGCCGTCGCGCACTGCGGCCGCCACGACGTCTCGGCCCACCCCGATCAACGCCACCAGCGCTGGCGCCAAAGGCGACGGTCAATGAACGATCCGCCTCGCCGTCGGCGCGGTCGGCCTTCCTTCTGGTGACAGGCTCGTGCTTCGCTGCTGACGTGCGGAAACGGCGGACGGCGGAATCCGAGGCGACGGGCATCGAATGATGCGCGGCGGCGGTCAGAGGGGACGGTTGGCGAGCACCTCGTCGAAACGATGTCGCGCCCGGGCGGCCCGCCGCGCCCGATACGCGATCGGCATGTAGCGCAGACGTTCTGGAAGCCGCGCGGTGGCGGCGCCTATCGCCCGGCAGACCGCGCGCAGGCGCAGTTCGTCGGCGCGGCTCCACGACAGTCCGAGCTTCTCGCGCGCCGCGGACGGCAGGGTGCCCACGGTGATGAAGCGGGTCAGTCGGCCACCCGTCCGAGCGATCGGCGCCGCAAACGGACGCAGCACCGCGGGCGTGTTGAGCGACACCTGTTCCATCAGATCCAGCACCTCGTGCGCGACGTGATGCGGCACCAGGGTGTTCTCCACCATGTCATCGAAGTACGCCCAGTACTTGGGGATCGACCCGGGCAGCATGCGCTCGGGCACCCGCAGGATGCGACCGAGCTGCATGAACTCCTCGAAAAGCCGCTGCTCCTCGGCGGCCGTCAGCGGTGCCGGGCCGAAGCGGCGGGCCGCGGTCACGGAGGCGTAGTAGCCGGACAGGTGCACCCACGCCCACGGCTCGGCGGACAGGGCGTGATGGGTGCGCCCCTCCTCGTCGACGGCGCTGAGCGGCTTGTGCATCTCGCGCAGCCGCAGGCCCTCCTCGATCGCCGTCTGCCCGCCGTAGACCCACGTCTGCATCGAGGCGAAGCTGCGGACGGCCCGTCCCACCGGGTCGACGCGGAAGCGCGACCGCTGGTCGACGACGGTCCCGATCGACGGGTGCATGACCTGAAGGATGAACGCGCTGTTGGCCGCGAGCACGGACGTGCGCAGCCCGATGGTGTCCCACAGCAGCGAGCCGGGCTGGAACGGCACCGGCTCGCGCGCACCGGCCAGCCCGGTCGCGCTTTCCGAGGTGGCGGTCATGGGGTGCCTCCGCAGATGCCGTCACACCAGGGGGCGGCCGGTGCGTATGCGTCGGCGGACGTCCCACAGCAGCAGGTCGAAGGGGAACCGCCGCAGCACCGGCGGCTGAAGGCGGATGACGATGCGCATGATCGCGATGACCCGGTCGAAGCGCCGCTGGTCGCGGGCGGTCCAGGTGAACCGCATCTGCTCGCGGAACTCCGGCGGCAGGAACCCGATGGTGAAGAACCGATTGACCGGGCCGAACAGCAGGCTGACCGGGCGGGGCAGGAAGCGCAGGTCGGTGAGGTCGGTCAGGTAGCGCCGCACCGGCTCGTCGATCGAGATCTTCTTCAGGTTCTCCCGCCAGTACTCCTCGAAGGCGTCGCGGTCGGGCGGCCAGTCCTCCGGCCGCACCTGCAGGGTGGTGCCGAGCGCCGCCCCCGCCTTGTACAACCGGTCCCGCGCGTCGGGCGGGAGCGGACCGATGAACGCGCGATAGGTGTCCTCGAAACCGCGGTAGAGACAGGCCGCCACCCACAACTGCAGCTCCGGATCGAACGCGTTGTAGGACACGGGGCTGTCCGGACGCGAGCGGACCTGCGCGTGCGCCTTGTTCACCGCCTTGCGGTACGCGGTCTTGTCCCGCTGGGACCCCATGATCGCGACGGCGAGGTAGCTGAAGGTCGTCCGGGCGCGCTTGATCGGGTGGCGGTGCAGCTGCCCGCTCTCCACGGGGCTCTCCAGCACCCCGTAGCCGACGCCGGGCCGGGCCAGCTGCATGATCACGTTGGCGCCGCCGGCGAGCAGTCCGGCGCCGACGATCGCGTTCTTGTCGAACGGCACCGTCTCGGCGGCGGTGGTCGTGCGTGTGGGCATCGCATCGTCCCCGCATGCATCTGAAAACGTCCGTTTTCAGATAGTCAACGGTGTCCAAAGAGGGCTGTCAAGGTGGCGGCTTGTTCGGTTCGGAGAGTCAGGGCTGCGTGACGCGCTCGCCCGCAGACCCCACGGCCGGGCGACAGGCGCGGCTACCGCGGCCGGGATAGGGCCCCGCTACTAGCGATACCCCCGGCGTCGACTTCGCCACGAGCAGCCGAAGAACACTAGGCCAATGCCGTGCGCGTCCACACCCAGCACGCGGCTCCGACCAGGGAACGCCCGGCTGTGTGAGCACAGGGAGCCGACATTGAGCTGACCGGCGCACACGCTCGTTGAGCGGACGAGGAGGAAGCGCGGCTCCCGGGCAGCGTGCGGAGGGGGCACCTCCGTCGCTGATCGGAAGACGTTCTGCGTGCCGCGCTGCCCTCGGCCACGCCGGTCTGGGCCGCCGCGCACGGGCTGCCCGACACCGACTTCGCGGGGCCGGCCGCCGACCCGCGAGTGCGCGACGAGGTCGCGGCGGCGATCCGGGAGGCCGACCAGGCCTTCTTGCTCTCGAAGTGGGGTAGACGCTGGAGGCGGTGATACCGGCGGCCCGGCCGATGTCGGACATGCTCACCCGGTGGTAGCCCGCTCATGAAAGGGCCGCACCGCCTCGGCCAACAGCCGCTCGCGGCGGGGCAGCAGCGCGAACTGGTCCGGGCCGAGGCGCTGCGGCGGCGCGGCGGGCGGCGGGGGAGGGGGCGCGGCGAGCACGGCGCGGGCGCAGTCCAGGATCGTGTGTTCGGCCTTGGCCCTGGGCGGCGGGGCTGACCACCGCGCTCAGCGCGGCGGCCACCAGCAGTGCTTGGTGCGAACAGCCGGACGCTTTTCCTGCAAGGTGGTGGCCCGGGATGCACACCGCGCCCCCCGGGCCACCGGGAAAGGTGTCAGTCGGTCGGGGCGCTGAGCACTTCGAAGAGGCTGGCGAAGGAGTCGTCGGCGTGGCCGCGTTCGATCGCCTGCCGGGCGC
>NZ_BCQU01000097.1:0-24391 GCF_001552235.1 Actinomadura rubrobrunea NBRC 15275
AGCCGGTCGGCGCCCGCGCCGAGCACGGCGGGCCGCCAGCCGGTGCGGCGGCACAGCGCCAGGAACCGCGCGACGGCGGCCTCGTAGGACGCCGGATCGCCCACCGGGTCGCCGCCCGCCACCGCGACCCCGAACAGCACCCGGTAGCCGATCGCGGCGCGGCCGTCCGGGCTGAACACGTACGACTTGTCGCGACGCAGCGCGAACGGGGCCAGCGTGTCCGACCCCGGGTGCGCGACGAGCCGGGCGACCCGGCGGCGCTCGTCCTCGGCCCCGGGCGGCGGCGCCGGAGCGGCCGCCAGCAGGGTGAGCAGGATGAGCAGAAGCCCCGCGCCGCCGGTCACGGCGAGCGCCCCCGGCAGCCAGGACGCCCCGTCCAGCGGCGAGCCCATGGCGCCGAGCCCGACCGCCACGTCGCGGCCCACCGACCGGACCGACACCCCGCCGACCAGCACGGCCCCCGCCGCCGACCCGATCACCAGGACGGCTCCCGTGCGCACCGCCGCGCGCACCCGATCGGGGTGCGGCCGGACGGGGAAGCCGTCGCGCAGCCGCCACAGCGCCGCCGCCGCGGCGCCGAGCAGCGGCAGCCGCCACGGCGGATCCTCCCGGGCGAGCACCGCCACGGCGCCGAGCGCCACCAGGACCAAAAGCCCGTACCAGGCGGCGCGGCGGCCCAGCAGCACCCCGCGCGCCAGCAGGGCGACGGTCGACGCCAGCACCAGCGCGTGCGGCGGGCTCAGCGGGCCGCCCGTCACCAGGACCGACGCGGCCGCCGCGACGGGCGGGGGATCGCCCAGCGCGGGCACCGCCAGGAGCGCGGCGACGCCCGCCGTGATCGCCGCCAGCGCCCGCAGGGCGCCCTCCGGCCGGGTGCGTTGCACGATCGACACCTCCGCCGAGCCGTCAACCATGACGCCGGGGACTCGTTCCGGATTCGGCCGGGTCCTCCGTGTCCGCCATCATCGCCTGACCTAGAGTCGGATTCGATGGGAAGGCTGCTGATCGTCCACCACACGCCGTCGCCGAACCTGCAGGCGATGTACGAGGCTGCGCGGGCGGGCGCGGGCACCGACGAGGTCTCCGGGGTGGAGGTGGTGTCCCGCCCGGCGCTGACCTGCACCGCCGTGGACGTCCTGGAGGCCGACGGGTACCTGCTGGGCACACCGGTGAATCTGGGCTACCTGTCCGGCGCGCTCAAGCACTTCTTCGACACGGTCTACTACCCCTGCCTGGAGGCCACCGTCCGCCGCCCGTTCGGCGCGTACCTGCACGGCAACAACGACGCCGCCGGCGCGCTGCGCGCCCTGGAGTCGATCACGACGGGGCTGAAGTGGCGGGCGGTGCGCCCGCCGGTGGTGGTGACGGGCGAGCCCGCCAAGGCCGACCTGGAGGCGTGCTGGGAGCTCGGCGCCATGGTCGCCGCGGAAGTGGGCGACATTTGAGCCTGGGTCCGACCGCGCGGCCGCCACTAACGTGGCGCGCATGAGCGGATTCCGTCACGTGGCGATGTTCGGCTGGGTCGAGGGCACGACCACCCTCCAGCAGCAGGAGATCGCGGACCGGCTGCGGGAGCTGCCAGGCGTCATCCCCGAGATCCAGGCGTACAGCGTGGGCGTGAACGCGGGCGTGAACCCCGGCAACTACGACTTCGTGGTGGTGGCCGACTTCGCCGACAGGGAAGCCTACCTGGCCTACCGGGACCATCCCGCGCACCGGGCCGTCGTCGACCAGTACATCGACCCGCTGGTGGCGCGGCGCGCGGCCATCCAGTACGACCTGGAGTAACCGAGCAAGCGCTTGTCTGGATCGCGGGCCTCGGGCTAGCGTCGCCTCAGGGGCCCGCGCGCCCCCAGGGACGCGCGAGCCGGGACGCCGGCCGCCGAGGACGGAACGCGCCCACGTCCCCGGCGGCCGGGCCCCTCGCGCGAACGCGCGGCCTGGACGCGCGGTCACGCGACGCGGCACGAGGGGGCATGCGGTGAGCGGCGGGCAGGGCTTCTCCGGAAAGGCGGCGATCGCGGGCGTCGGCATGACCGCGCTGTCGCGCTCGTCCGGCCGCACCGTGCTCGACCTGGCCGCCGAGGCGTCCCGCGCCGCCCTGGCCGACGCCGGCGTCGACCGCCCCGACGCGATCCTCGGCTACCACCTGGGCGACTCGGCGCCCGTGCCGCACCTGGCCCGCGCGCTGCGGATGCCCGAGCTCGGCTGGCACAACGAGATCCACGGCGGCGGCACGCAGAGCGCCTCGATCCTCGCCGACGCCGCCATGCTCGTGGACGCGGGACTGGCCGAGAACGTCCTGATCTACCGGGCGCTCAACGGCCGCTCCGGCACCCGGATGAACACCCTCGCCCTCAAGCTCGGGGAGGGCGCCGAGGAGCAGTTCCTCCACCCCTACGGCATGGCGGGCCCCGTGCACCAGTTCGCCCTCGCCGCGCAGCGCTACCTGCACGACACCGGCCTCACCGCGACGCACACCCACGCCGTCGTCGACCAGTCCCGCGCGCACGCCGCCCGCAACCCCCGCGCCCTGCGCCGCGACCGCGTCGACCTGTCCGAGTACCTGAGCAGCCCCATGGTCGCCTCGCCGCTGCGCCGCCTGGACTGCTGCCAGGAGACCGACGGGGCCTGCGCGCTGGTCGTCACCCGCGCCGACCGCGCCCCCGACGCGCCCCGCGTCCACGCGGTCGTCCGCGGCGGCGGCCCCGGCGCGTCCGCCATGGACAAGGCCCGCGACGTCACGCGCGTGTTCTCCGCCTACGTCGCCGGGCCCCTGTACGAGGCGGCGGGGATGAAACCCGACCACGTGGACGTGGCGCTGCTCTACGACGCCTACAGCTGGCTCGTCCCCCGCCAGCTCGAGGACTTCGGCCTGGTCGCCCGGGCGGACCTCGGCGCCGTCCTGGCCTCCCGGGAGATCGCCTGGGACGGGCGCGTGCCGGTCAACCCGCACGGCGGACTGCTGTCGGAGGGGTACGTGCACGGCCTCAACAACGTCGCCGAGGCCGTCCGGCAGCTGCGCGGGACCGGGGTCAACCAGGTCAAGGACGCGGCGGTCGCGCTCGTCACGGGGTTCGGCGGCAGCTACGGCAGCGCAGCCGTCCTCACGCGCTGACACCGCTCGAGGGGAGGGGCGGAAGGGGGGCGGGGGATCGAGAGTCAGCCGATGGACAAGGCGCTCAGGATGGACTCGCGGAGCTGCTGGGGCGTCGGCGCCTCCAGCAGGCGGGGACCGCTGCGCAGCGAGACCATCGCCCACCAGGACCCGGTCGCCTCGCCGTACCAGACGCGCACGCCGGGGAACTGCTCCTGCAGACCGCGCACCAGTGCGGCCCGGAACTCCGCGTCGGGCGGCTCGCCTTGGTCGGCGGCGCCCCGTTGAGCCGTCATCGTGCCCCTTTCCCCCTGGCCGAGCCTCGTCGCCAGCGGCGTCCCGACGGTGCGCGGAGCGTCACTCTGACCAGGCAAGATATGACACATATCACGATATGCGGGCAGGGGTTCGGACGGGACAGCGACACTCCGTTTCTGCGGTCGGGACGTAGGTTCGTCCCCGGCGGCGGGGGGCCGTCCCCGGCGGCGGGCCGGCGCCGTCACGCCCGTTCCGCCGTCCCGCCCGGAGGGCGGCATGAGAAAACCCGGGCGCCGAGGGCGCCCGGGCTCGCGTCGCGCGTCCCCGCGTCGGCGGGCGACGATCAGCGGGTGTTGCTGATCAGCGGGTGTTGTTGATCAGTGGGTGTTGATGCCGTCGAACAGCACCTTGAGGTAGTGCTCGGACAGGCCGGCGGCGTCGAGCCGCCCGCCGGGGCGGTACCAGCGCACGGCCACCCAGATCGTGTCGCGGATCATCCGGTAGGTCAGCTTGGGGTCGATGTCGTCGCGGAACAGGCCCTGCTCCTGGCCCGCCCGGATCGTGTCGACCCACATCTTCTCCACCTCGTCCTCGGCCTTGGTGAGGTAGTCGAGGCGGTCCTTGAGGTAGTTCCAGTCGTTCTGCATCACCGTGATGGCGGCGCGGTGCGGCTCCAGCGTGCCGAACGCGATGCGCACCAGCTCGGCGATGGTCTCGCGGGGATCGCGCCCCTCCTCGATGACCGCCCGGTACGCCGACATCACCTCGTCGAAGAACCCCGAGAGGATCTCGTCGACGATCGACTCCTTGGAGGTGAAGTGGTGGTAGAGGCTGCCGGACAGGATCCCGGCCTCTTTGGCGATGTCGCGCACCGTGGTGGCCTGGTAGCCCTTCTCGGCGAACAGGTCGGCGGCGAGCCGGATCAGGTGCTCGCGCCGCTCCGAGGCCAAGGCGGACGAACCCCTGCCCCGGCGGCGGGCGCCGTTCTCCTCCGCCGCGCGGGCTTTGGGACGTCCTGAAGTGGTGCTCGTGGTCGTCACCCTCTCATTATGCCGATCGCGCCCAACCGCTTGTTCAAATCCAGGCTACCGTCGGACGCATGGCCGATGTGATCGTGTTCGACCTGTACGGGGTGATCGCCCGCCCCCAGAGCCCCGCCGCGATACGCCGGATCGAGGAGACGGCCGGGGGGTCCGGCGCGTCCGCCGCCGCCTTCTGGGACGCGTACTGGGACTGCCGTCCCCCCTACGACGCCGGCCAGGACGCCGCGGACTACTGGGCGGCGGTCGCCGACCGCGTCGGCGCCCGCTTCCCCGACGTCCCCGCCCTGATCGAGGCGGACCTCGACAGCTGGGTCGACGTCGACCCGGCCATGGTGGAGCTCGTCGGGGAGCTGGCCGACCGGGGGCACACGCTCGGCCTGCTCTCCAACATCATCGCCGACCTCGTGCCGCGCTTCGAGGCCCGGCACGGCCGGTGGCTGTCCCGCTTCTCCGCGCTGGTCTACTCCTGCCGCATCGGCGTGGCCAAGCCGGACCCGCGCGCCTATCTGGCCTGCGCGGAGCGGCTCGGCGTCGCCCCCGGCGAGGTGCTGTTCTTCGACGACCGGGAGGGCAACGTGGCCGCGGCGCGCGAGGTCGGGATGCGCGCCGAGGTGTTCCGCTCGGCGGACCAGGTCCGGGAGCTCGTGTTCGGCCTTCCGGAGCGCACCGCGTGAGGAGGCGACCCGCGTGGCAGCGACGCCCCACCGGGTGCTCCCGCCCCGACGCGCCTGACCGGCCCGGAGAGCGCCTCCGCCCCGCGCGGACGCCGTTCTCCGAGGTCGTCGCCGCGCTGCGGGCGGCCGGCTGCGTCTTCGCCGAGGACGAGGCGCGGCTGCTCGTCGACGCCGCCCGCACCCCCGCCGACCTGGCCGCCATGGTGGAGCGGCGGGCCGCCGGGCTGCCGCTCGAACACGTGGTGGGCTGGGCGGAGTTCTGCGGCCTGCGCATCGCCGTGGACCCCGGCGTGTTCGTGCCCCGCCGCCGCACCGAGTTCCTCGCACGCCAGGCCGCCGCGCTCGTCCCGGCGGACGGCGTCGCCGTCGACCTGTGCTGCGGGTCGGGCGCGGTGGGCGCCGTGCTGGCCGCGACCGCCGACGGCGCCGACGTGCACGCCGCCGACATCGACCCCGCCGCCGTGGCCTGCGCCCGGCGCAACCTGGACCCCGCCCGCGTGCACGAGGGCGACCTGTTCGCCGCGCTGCCCTCCGCCCTGCGGGGCCGGGTGGACGTGCTCGTCGCCAACGTGCCGTACGTCCCCACCGAGGAGGTCGCGCTGCTGCCGGCGGAGGCCCGCGACCACGAGCCCCGCATCGCCCTCGACGGCGGCCCGGACGGGCTCGACGTCGCCCGCCGCGTCATCGCGGAGGCGCCCTCGTGGCTGGCGCCGGGCGGTCACCTGCTGTTCGAGACCAGCGAACGCCAGCTTCCCGACGCGCTGCGGGCCGCCGCCGCCCGCGGCCTGCGCCCGCGGGCGGCCGTCGACGACGACCTGGCCGCCGCCGTCGTCATCGCCGCCTCACGTCCCGGGCGGGGGTAGCTCGCCGCCGGCCTCGGCGGCCTCGGCGAGGCGGCTGCGCAGGGTGCGGACCAGCTCCTCGCTGTGCTCGGTGAGCCGCTCGATCGCGGGGATCGCCAGGTCGTCGCGGACGGTGTCGGCGAGCAGCTCGTCGTACTCGTGCGCCCGGGCGGCCAGCGCCTCTAGGTGGCGGTGGGCGCGCAGGGCCTCGTCCGCGGCGCGGGTGCGCTCGGCGTAGCGCTCCAGCGCCTCGACGCGGCGCGTCACGGCCCGCACCGAGACCTCCAGCTTCTCGCGCAGCGGGCGCAGCGCCGCCTCCACCTCCGGCAGTCCCGCCGACTCGGAGATCTTGCGCTGCTCGTCGCGCAGCCGGGACTGCCGCGCCAGCACCTGCGCGATCTCCCACTCCTGGCGCGGCAGGGTGACGGCATTGTCCACGGCGTCCAACAGGCCCTCCCGGTTCACCTCCGAGTCGCGCACCGCGTCCACCGCGGCCTGCACGCGGGCCAGCAGCGCGCGGCCCTCGTCGTCGAAGTCCTCCGGCGTCAGGTACCGGTCGCGGCGGCGGGCCAGCTCGCGGGCGCGCCGCAGGTCCAGCGAGAACGCGGGGGAGCCGAGCGCGACCAGCATGGCCAGCATCGCCAGCCCCAGCAGCCACAGCGACCCCAGCACCGGCGAGCCGACCAGCCCGACGGCGAGCACGGTCAGCGGGGCCAGCCACATCAGCGGACGCTGCCGGGCGACGATGCGGTCCAGCTCGGCGCGCAGCGTCGGGTCGGCCACCGGGCGCACGTCGGCCGCCGGGCCCGCGCCGTCCTCGCCGCGCGGCGGAGCGATCTTGCGCCAGTAGGTGCCGATGTGCGTCTCGAACGCGAAGTCCGTGGGGGCGATCTCGATCTCGGTGGGCCCGGCCGGCAGCGGCCAGGAGCCGACCGGCTCGCCGCCGTTCGGTCCGGTGAACCGCACCCACCAGCCGCCCTTGCCGTCCTCGCACCGGTAGCGCCCGGGCGCCACGTCGATGCCGACGAAGAACGTTCCGATTCCTGGGATGGAGTTGCTCCAGGCACCACTGGTCACCGGCGACCTCCGAGCCGACCTCTCCGTCGCGACCCTCGTTCCCCTCCGACGAGGCGCGCCCCGAGGACCCTTCCGCACCCGCGCACGCGTCCTGCGGGACGATACGGGTTGCTTTACCCAGAACCGGGCGAGGAAAGTCAGCGGCGGCCTCCGCTGTTGCGGTCCGCCGGGAATGGAATACTCCAGGCGTGCCTCCTTCCACCGACCCTTTCGACGAGCCCCCGTGGGCGATGCAGCTGGTGGCGCGGGCCGAGAAGACGGCGCCGCCCGCGCACGGCGCCGTGTGCGCGGCCGCGGCGACCGCCGTCGCGACGCTGCTCACCGACCCCCGCGCGGCGGATCCGGAGGGCGAGTGGCATCCGTCCGTGCGCCGCTGGGAGTCGGGCCGCATCCGCAAGGTGATGCGGCGGGCGCGCGGGGCGCGGTGGGCGGACGCGCAGCGGCCGCCCGGCGTGACCGTGGACGTCTGCGGCGCGCAGGTGCGCGCGCTGGTGCCGGGACCCGTGGACGAGGTGCCGCCGGAGATCGCCAAACTGCAGGTCTCCGGCCTGGACCTGCCCGACGAGGACGAGCCCAAGCCGCCGCCCGAACCCCCGTACGCGGCCATCGCGCTGAACCCGCACGTGGCGATGAGCACCGGCAAGGCCGCCGCGCAGAGCGGGCACGCCGCGCATCTGCTGCTGCGTCAGGCGCCCCCGCCTCAGGTGCACGCGTGGATCGAGGGCGGCCTGCGCGTGCACCTCGTCCGCGCGGGGGACCGCCGCGGCGTCGGAAGCGGCGGCGACGTTCCCTGGGAACGCTGCGTGGACCGCGCGACGGTCGCGGTGCGGGACGCGGGCTTCACCGAGGTGGCGCCCGGCACCATGACCGCCATCGGCTGGATCGTCACCTGACCCGGGCGCCCGCGCGGGGGCGCCTCCGCCCCTCCGGTCGCGGCCTCAGGCGGACGGCGGCTGCCGTTCGAGGCGCTGCTGCCAGCGGTTCAGCGCCTCCAGCGCCATCTCCTGGGTCCGGGTGAGCCCGCTGGGCCGGATCTGCGCGTCCGCCCCGCCGTCCGATCCGCCGTCCGCCCCGGTGCTGGATCGGGGCGCCGGCACGCCGCGGCGCCCGATCCGCGCCCGCACGCTCAGCGCATACGACAGGAACAGCAGGAAGGCGAACCCGGCCAGGTAGAGGACGTGCTCCAGAAGGCCGCCCCACCGGCCGGTGACCACGTCCAGCACGGCGAAGAGGGCGAACCCGGCCGCCCACCCGGTGAGCGCGGGCAGCAGCCACACGTCCCGCCGCCGCACGAGTCCGGCCGCGGTCAGCAGCACGAGCAGCAGCTCGACGGCCTTCACCAGCACCAGCGCCGGCGTCGCCGCGCCCGAGCCGAGATAGCCCGCGAGCTCCGTCCGCCGGTCGTCCCAGGAGATCAGCGCGGTGACCATGCCCGTCACCCCGTACACGGCGGCGAACACGCCGATCGGGTAGTGGAAGCGGTGCCAGTTGCCGGTGCCGGGGGCGCTCCCGCTCCGGCCCGGCAGCGGCAGGTCGGGCCTGGTGAGCTTGGCGGACCCCTCCGTCATCTGTCTCCTGCCTTCCGCTTGTGTGCCTTAGGCGCAAGATATCCCGGATCGCCGGCCGTGGGGGCCGGACGGCCGCGCTGACCTGCCCGAAGTGCTTGCGCCCTTCGGGGGTGACCCGTCAGGCTGGGCTTCGTCGGGCCGCGCGGAGTCCATGGCGGGGTGCGGGGGGCGCCCCAGGATGGAGAAGCGAGATGACGCCTGACGAGATGGCGCCTGACACGGGAACGGCCGCGTCGTCCGCGACGCGGCTCGACTATCTGGAGAAACTCGGCGACGAGCTGCGCCGGCTGGGCCTGAGCGCGCGGCTCAGCGTCCCGCGCGACGGGGCGCCCAGCCTGCACGTGATGAATCCGGCCGCGTCCGTTCTCACGGAGAACATCCTGGTGGAGCGGGGCGAGGACGGATGGTGGTACTGGTGGTCGTGGGCCGAGCGCATCGCGTCCGCGGACGACGTCGGCGCGGCGGCCGCGCGCGTCGCGGCGGTGCTGGCCGTGGACTGACCCCGCGCGCCGCACCACGCACCCGACGGCGTGATCATGCAGCCGTCCGGCACCCGGGCCTGCATGATCACGCTTTCCGCCCGCGCCGTCCCGCCCGTGTCCTCGGGCGCGCTCGCGCCCGCCGCCCGCCCCGAACCCCCGCTCAGGCCCCCTCGAAGCCGCCGCACCGAGCCCCGGCCGAGCCTCTGCCGGCGCCCCTGCGCGACGCAGGCTCGCACGCGATCCCATCCGCCGTCTCCTCCGCCGAGTCGTCCGCCGTCTCGTGCGCGCCCGCGGTCTGCTCCGCGCCGCGCACGCGCAGGCCGTCCGGTTCCGGTCGCCGGGCCGCCCGAGCGGCCGCATCCGCCGCAGTAGGTCCGACGCCCGACGCCGCCGCGCCGTTCGGGAAATGTTGACCCAGTAAACATTCGGGTCAGACCGGGGGTCCGTGCGGCCGCCGCCGGGGCGGGGCGAGGCGGGCCTGCGACACCCAGGTTGATCTCGCGTTACGGGATTGTTACCGCATCCAACAAATTAGCCGCCGTGAGGTCTTGGCGGGCGGGGTCGACCCGACATATGTTGCGGGGCACAACATTCGCGCGGTTCGTGACCCAGGTCACGGCACCGCGCGCGTCCCACCCCGTCAATGTCCGGCCGCGCGACGCGGCCGACCTTGAGAAAGGACCCGTGCAGATGCGCAAGGGGATCCTCGGCCTCACCGCCGTGTCGGCGGCGGCGGCGCTGACCCTCACCGCGTGCGGGGGCGAGTCCGGCGACACCTCGTCGGAGGCCTCCAAGGGCAAGATCGGTGTGATCCTCCCGGACACCAAGTCCTCGGTCCGCTACGAGAACTTCGACCGGCCGTACCTGGAGCAGGCGTTCAAGGCGGCCGGCGTCGAGTACGACATCCAGAACGCCGAGGGCGACACCCAGCGGTTCCAGACGATCGCCGACCAGATGATCACCAACGGCGTCACCGTGCTGGTGGTCGACGGCATCGACTCCAACTCCGCCGCCGCGGTGCAGCGCAAGGCGCAGCAGCAGGGCGTCAAGACGATCGACTACGACCGCCTCACGCTGGGCGGCGTGGCCGACTACTACGTCTCGTTCGACAACGTCAAGGTCGGCGAGGAGCTCGGCAAGGGCCTCCAGAAGTGCCTCGGCGACAAGGAGGCCAACATCGTCTACCTGAACGGCGCGGCCACCGACAACAACGCCACCCTGTTCGCCCAGGGCGCCCACAACATCCTCGACAAGGTCTCCAAGTACAAGAAGGTCGCCGAGCAGGCGGTGCCCAACTGGGACAACCAGCAGGCCGCCACGATCTTCGAGCAGATGTGGACCCAGCAGGACGGCAAGATCGACGGCGTGCTGGCGGCCAACGACGGCGTCGGCAACGCGGCCATCTCGATCCTGAAGAAGAACCGCGCGGCCGGGAAGATCCCGGTGACCGGCCAGGACGCCACCCTCGAGGGGCTGCAGAACATCCTGGACGGCAACCAGTGCATGACGGTCTACAAGCCGGTCAAGCAGGAGGCCGAGGCCGCGGCCAAGCTGGCGGTCGCGCTGCTCAAGGGTGAGAAGGGCCAGACCAACGGCACGGTCCACGACCCGGAGGGCAAGCGGGACGTGCCGTCGGTGCTGCTGGACCCGATCCCGGTCTTCAAGGAGAACGTCAAGCAGGTCGTGGACGACGGGTTCATCAAGAAGGAAGAGCTCTGCAAGGGCGACTACGCGTCCAAGTGCAAGGACGCCGGAATCCAGTGACCCCCGCGACGGGCCCCTCCGCTGGGGGCGCGCGCTCCTCCCGTACCGAGCTACGCCGCGCGCCCGGGGCCCGTCGCGGGTCACCCGCACTTCCGAAGGGAAACTCGTGGCAGACAACGGTGAACCCGTACTCCGTCTGACCGGGGTCAACAAGAGCTTCGGTCCCGTCCATGTGCTGCACGACGTGGACTTCACCGCCTACCGCGGCGAGGTGATGGCCCTCGTCGGCGACAACGGCGCGGGAAAGTCCACGCTCATCAAGAGCATCGCCGGAATCCACCCGATCGACTCGGGGCGAATCGAGTTCGAGGGCCGTCCGGTGCAGATCAACGGCCCGCGGGACGCCGCCGCGCTCGGCATCGAGGTCGTGTACCAGGACCTGGCCCTCGCCGACAACCTGGACATCGTGCAGAACATGTTCCTGGGCCGGGAGCGGCGCCGGGGCATGGTGCTGGACGAGGACTCGATGGAGGAGGCGGCGCGTGAGACGCTGTCCCGGCTTTCCGTCCGCACCGTCAAGTCCGTACGGCAGCAGGTGGCCAGCCTGTCCGGCGGACAGCGGCAGACCGTCGCTATCGCCAAGGCCGCGCTGTGGGAGTCGAAGGTGGTCATCCTGGACGAGCCCACCGCGGCGCTCGGGGTGGCGCAGACCAGGCAGGTGCTCGATCTGGTGCGCCGGCTGGCCGACACCGGCCACGCCGTCGTCCTGATCTCCCACAACATGAACGACGTGTTCGAGGTGGCGGACCGGATCACCGCCCTCTATCTGGGCCGAGTGGCGGCCGAGGTCAAGCGCGCCGACGTCACCCACGCCCAGGTCGTCGAGCTCATCACCGCGGGCCGTTCCGGCGATCTGGGGCTCCACCCGACGACCGCGGCCGAGAACGTCTAGAGGGAACCGCGATGTCCACCGATATGTCCAAAGGCTCCGCCGCGGTGACGCTGGCGGACTCCGACTTCGCCGTCGACCGCAAGACCCACGACGTGCGGTCGGCGGCGCTCGATTACTGGAGCCGGGTGCGGGCCGGCGACCTGGGCGCCCTTCCGGCGATCTTCGGGATGGTCGCCCTGGTGGTGCTGTTCACCGCGCTGCGCCCGGACACCTTCCTCAGCGAGCGCAACATCGCCAACCTGTCCACCCAGGCGTTGCAGGTCACGGTCCTGGCGATGGGCCTGGTGTTCGTGCTGCTGCTCGGCGAGATCGACCTGTCGGCCGGGGTGGCCAGCGGCGTGTCCGCCGCGGTGATGGCCAAGCTCATCGTCCAGGCCGACCAGCCGTGGTACGTGGCGGTGATCGCGGCGATCGCCGTCGGCATCGTCATCGGCGCCGTGATCGGCTGGCTGGTGGCGGTGGTCCGAATACCGTCGTTCGTGGTGACGCTGGCCTTGTTCCTCGGCCTGCAGGGCATCACGCTGCGGCTGATCGGCGAGGGCGGCACCGTGCCGGTGCGCGACGAGGTGATCGTGGCGCTGGCCAACAAGAACATGCCGGTGTGGCTGGGCTGGGTGATGGCCGGGGTGTGCGCCGTCGTCTACGCCGCCCTCCAGCTGCGGCGCTGGCAGCAGCAGCGGGCGCGCGGCCTGGCGAGCCGCCCGCTGGAACTGGTCGTCGCCCAGGCGGCCGTGGTGGCGGCCGCGCTGCTGTTCGGCACGTACGTGCTCAGCCAGGACCGGGCGCCCAGCCCGGCGATCACGCTGGCGGGCATCCCCTGGGGCGTGCCGCTGGTGGGCGTCCTGCTCATCGTCTGCACGTTCGTGCTCGGCCGCACCGCCTACGGGCGCCACATCTACGCCGTCGGCGGCAACGCCGAGGCCGCCCGCCGGGCCGGCATCAACGTGGTCCGCATCCGCATGTCCGTGTTCATGATCTGCTCGGGGATGGCGGCGGTCAGCGGCATCCTGGCCGCGTCCCGGCTGAACTCGGTCACGCCGGACGCGGGCGCCGGCAACACGCTGCTGCTCGGCGTGGGCGCGGCCGTCATCGGCGGCACCAGCCTGTTCGGCGGGCGCGGCAAGGCCCGCGACGCCGTCCTCGGCGGCCTGGTGGTGTCCATCATCGCCAACGGCCTCGGCCTGCTCGGCGCCAAGGCGTACGCCAACTGGCTGATCACCGGTTCGGTGCTGCTGCTGGCCGCCAGCATCGACGCGCTGGCCCGGCGGCGTCGGGCGACGACGGGACGATGACCGTGTCCGCCCTGCCCGGGCGGCCCCCTTGCGGGAAGGGCGGCGACGGAGCCGGGGATCCGCCGCGCGGCGGATCCCCGGCGGGCCGCCTCGCGGGGGCGCCGCCCGCCGCGCGCGCGGCCGCGATGACCGGTGCCCGGAGCTGGGGAACTGCTACGCTCACTGGGCACGACCGCTTCGCAGCCTCGGGCGGGGCGGCACGGTGGGAGCCCTCCGGCATGTCGACTGTCACACCCGTCCTGGACCTGCGCGGGGTCCACAAGAGCTTCGGCCCCGTCGCAGTGCTGCACGACGTGGACTTCGTCGCCTATCCGGGGGAGGTCACCGCGCTGGTCGGCGACAACGGCGCGGGCAAGACCACGCTGGTCAAGTGCATCGCCGGGATCGTCCGGCTGGACCGCGGCCAGTACCTGTTCGAGGGGCGGCCGGTGCGGATCACCACGCCGCGCGAGGCGTCCGCGCTCGGCATCGAGGTCGTCCACCAGGACCTGGCCCTGTGCGACAACCTCGACATCGTGCAGAACATGTTCCTGGGGCGCGAGCGCCGCCGCGGCATGGTGCTGGACGAGGCCGAGATGGAGGAGGTCGCCGCCGACATCCTGGCCGGGCTGTCGGTGCGGATGTCGGGGTCGGTGCGCCAGCCGGTGTGGGCGCTGTCGGGCGGGCAGCGGCAGACCGTCGCGATCGCCCGCGCGGTGCTCGGGGACTCCAAGGTCGTCATCCTGGACGAGCCGTCGTCGGCGCTCGGGGTGACGCAGACCCGCCAGGTGCTGGAACTGGTGCGGCGCCTGGCCGACCGCGGCATGGCCGTGGTGCTGATCTCGCACAACATGAACGACGTGTTCGCGGTGTCCGACCGGATCGCCGCGCTGTACCTGGGCCGCATGGTCGCCCAGGTGCGCACCGCCGACGTCACCCACGCGCAGGTGGTCGAGCTCATCACCGCCGGACGCAGCGAGACCCTGGAGGCGCGGCGGGACGGGCGTCCCGGCGGGCGACGGTCGGCCGGTCCGCTCCGCGCGGGCGCCGTCCCGGAGGCGGCGGAGCCGCCCGCATGATGAAGGCAGGCCCGTCACAAGAGGAGATCCGGCGGCACAACCTCGGCGCACTGCTGCGCTTCGTGCACGTGCGCGGCCCGGCGTCGCGGGCCATCCTCGCCGAGAACCTCGGCCTCAACCGCAGCACCATCATGGCGCTGACGTCCGACCTGACCGCCGCCGGGCTGGTGCGCGAGGAGCTGCCGCGCACGCCCGGGCGCCGCGCCGGACGCCCGTCGCTGGTGGTGCGGCCCGAGTCGACGCGCGTGTACGTGCTGGCCTTCGACGTGGGCGTCGACCGGCTCACCGTGGCGCGGGTCGGGCTCGGCGGCGTCATCCTCGACCGCCGCGAGGCCGCCCGCGGGCGGGTCGCGGCCTCCGGAGGCGCCTCGGGCGCGGCCGACCCGAACGAGATGGTCAACGCCCTGGCGGCGGCGGCGCGCTCGCTGGTGCGCAAGGCCGGGGACGAGGCGACCTGCGTGGGCGCGGCGCTGGCGTTCCCCGGCATCGTGCGCCGCTCCGACGACCAGGTCATGTTCGGCCCGAACCTGGACGTGGGCGGCATGGCGATCGGGGAGGTGCTGTCGCGGCGCCTCGGCCTCGGCGTGCCGGTCGCGGTGTGCAACGACGCCAACCTGGGCGCGATCGCCGAGCACGAGCGCGGCGCCGGCGTGGGCGTCAACGACCTGATCTACCTGCACGGCGACGTGGGCGTCGGGGGCGGCATCATCACCGGCGGGCGGCTGCTGGGCGGGGAGGACGGCTACGGCGGCGAGATCGGCCACATGGTCGTCAACCCGGGCGGGCGGCGCTGCGCCTGCGGGTCGCGCGGATGCCTGGAGGCCGAGGTGGGGGAGCGGACCCTGCTCGACCTGGCCGGCCGGCAGGAGTCGCCGGACGTGCCGGGGCGCGAGGCGGTGCGCGCCGTCGTGGACGCGGCGGCCCGCGGCGACGTGGTGGCCCGCGACGCCCTGCACCGGGTCGGCACCTGGCTCGGCCGCGGCGTCGCCGACCTGGTCAACATCTTCAACCCCGGCATGGTCATCTTCGGGGGGACGCTGCGGGACGTGTACCTCGGCGCCGCCGCCCAGATCCGCAGCGAGGTGGCGACCGGGGCGCTGGCCGCGTCCCGCGAGCGGGTGAAGCTGCGCACGGCCGCGCTGGGAGACGACACCACGCTGGTGGGGGCGGCGGAGTTCGCGTTCGCCGACGTGCTGGCCGACCCCGTGCAGGTGCTGGCCCGGCTGCGCGGCGCGCCGGCGAGCGCGCCGGTCCCGTAGGGGCCTTCGCCGCCGCGCGGGGGCGGCTCAGCCGTCGAAGCGTCCGTAGCCGCCCTTGTAGAACAGCAGCGGCTCGCCGTCGTGCAGCTTGTCCAAGTGGTGCACCCGGGCCACCACGATCACGTGGTCGCCCGCGACGTGCTCGTTCTCGATCGAGCATTCGAGCCAGGCCAGCGCCCCGTCGATGACCGGGCCGCCGTTGGGCGAGGCGCTCCAGTCGATGCCCGCGAACTTGTCGCCGCCCTTGAGCGCCAGCTGCTTGCACACGTCGAGCTGCTGCTCGGCGAGGATGCTGATGCACAGCCGCGGCGCGGTGCGCAGCCGCGGCCACGTCGTGCTGGTGTGCGCCACGCAGAAGGCCACCAGCGGCGGGTCCAGGGACACCGAGGTGAACGAGTTGGCGGCCAGGCCCGTGGGGCGTCCGCCGGCCTCGATGCCGGTGATGGCGACCACTCCGGTCGCGAACCGGCCCAGCACCGACCGGAACCGCGCGGAGTCGATGTCGGTCACCGCTCGGGGCACCGGGGATGTCACCGGGGATGCGGACGAGCCGTCGGGCGATCCGTGCATGCGACGATCCACTCTTTGGCCGGCGGGTCGCTCGGCCGGGCGGCGCACGGCGCGGCCGGTCTGCGGCCCGGCGGCCGGCCCGTCCGGCACGGCCGCGGCGACGTCGGCCATCTGCGCGATCCCTTCTCTTAGCCAAGCGCTTGCTTGGACGATAGGGCGGCCCCGTTCGCGGTGTCAACCCGGACCGTTCCGGGCCGGACGGGACCGCCCGCCCCCGCATGCCATCTCAATGCCGTCGGCGTCCGATCGATTCCCTTCTTCGGTGAGACGCGACGAAAGTCCGATCCTGGACCTAGGACCTTCGACCGAGTAGGCTTGCGAACAAGCGATTGCTTGGTAGGGGGTGCGCGTGGGCTCCTTCCGCGACCGGGCCGCGATCGCCGGGGTCGGCTACACCCCGTTCAGCAGGGACTCGGGGGTGTCGACGCTCACCCTGGCCGTGCGGGCGATCATGGCCGCGCTGGACGACGCGGGCCTGTCGGTCGACGACGTCGACGCGCTCGCCACGCACCGCGTCGGCGACTCCGCGCCGCCGTGGGCGGTGGCGCCCGCGCTCGGCGTCCCGGAGGTCTCCTGGTACCTCGACCAGTTCGGCGGCGGCAGCGTCTCCCACGCGGTGATCGGCCAGGCGGCCATGGCGGTCGCCTCGGGAGTCGCCGAGACGGTCGTGTGCTACCGGGCCGTCAACGCGCGCTCGGAGTTCCGCATGGGAGGCACCGGGCGCGGCGCCGCACCGGTCTTCGACGCGCAGTACCAGGCGCCGTACGGGTACTTCGCGCCGCCGCAGCAGTTCGCCATGTTCACCCGCGCGCACATGAACGCCTACGGCACCACGCACGAGCACCTCGGCCACATCGCCGTGACGCAGCGCGCCAACGCCGTGAAGAACGCGCGGGCGCTCAAACGCGACCCGATCACCCTCGACGACTACCTGGCCTCCCGCTGGATCGCCGAGCCGCTGCGCCTGCTCGACTGCTGCCTGGAGACCGACGGCGCCTGCGCCGTCGTCGTCACGTCCCGCGAACGCGCCCGCGACCTGCGGCGGCCGCCCGTGCTGGTGTCCGCGGCGGCCTGGGGCGGGGGCGACAGCTTCTTCTCCGGCACCGGCACCGATTTCACCGTCACCGAGGCCGCCCGCCTGGCGCCCCGCCTGTACGCGATGGCGGGGGTGGGGCCGGACGACATCGACGTCGCCGAGCTGTACGACTGCTTCACCTTCTCGGTGCTCGTGCAGCTGGAGGACTACGGCTTCTGCCCCAAGGGGGAGGGCGGGCCGTACGCGGCGTCCGGGGCGATCGCCCTCGGCGGCGAACTGCCCGTCAACACGCACGGCGGGTTCCTGTCCGAGGGGTACGTGCACGGCATCAACCACGTCGCCGAGGCCGTCGCCCAGCTGCGCGGCACTGCCGGCGACCGCCAGGTCCCCGGGGCCGAGGTCGCCCTGTCCACCGCGCAGCCGGGATACGTGCTCGCGGGCACCTCGGCGCTGATCCTCAGGAGCGACACGTGAGTTTGCGGCAGCGTCCCCGCCCCCAGATCGACCGCGACTCGGCGCCCTGGTGGGAGGCCGTCCGGCGGCACGAGCTGCTCCTCCAGCGCTGCGCGGGCTGCGGCACGCCGCGCTTCCCGCCCCGCGCCGTCTGCAACCGGTGCCGCTCGCTGGAGTACGCCTGGACGCCCGCGACCGGCACCGGCCGCGTCTACAGCTGGATCGTCAACCACCAGGTGTTCATGCCGTCCATGGCCGACGAGGTGCCGTTCACGGTGCTGCTCGTCCGCCTCGACGACGGGGACGACCTGCTCATGTACGGCAACCTCGTCGACGCCGCCCCGGACGTCCTGCGGCCCGGCCTGCCCGTCGAGGCCGTGTTCGCGGACGTGGACGACGAGACCACCCTCGTCCAGTGGCGCCCGCGCTGACCGCGCCCGCGGTCAGCGCGGCGCGCGGGCGGCGCGGGCGTGCAGCGCGGGCTTGTCGACCTTGCCGTTGGCGTTGACCGGGAGCGCGTCCACCAGCTCCACGCGGCGCGGCACCTTGTAGTTGGACATGTTGGCGCGGGCCCAGGCGATGATCTCCGCGGGGTCCGGGGACGTCCCCGGCGCCGGCACGACGTAGGCCCAGCCGACCTCGCCGTGCCGCTCGTCCGGCACCCCGATCACCGCCGCCTGCGCCACGAGCGGGCAGCGCAGCAGCAGGCTCTCGATCTCGGCGGGGTAGGCGTTGAAGCCGGAGACGATGAACATCTCCTTCTTGCGGTCGACGATCGTCAGGTTGCCCGCCTCGTCCACCGTGCCGATGTCGCCGGTGTGCAGCCAGCCGCCCGCGTCGACCGCCTCGGCCGTGCGCTCCGGGTCGTCCCAGTACCCGCGCATCACGCCGTAGCCGCCGACCAGGATCTCGCCGCGCTCGCCCGGCGGCAGGTCCTTGCCGTCGTCGTCGACGATCCGCACGCGCACACCGGGCACGGGGCGTCCGGTGGAGCCCGCGATGACCTCCACCGGGTCCTCGGCCCGGGTCATCGACACCACGGTCCCCTCCATCAGCCCGTACGCATTGATCATGCGTTCCAGGCCGACCTCGTCGACCAGGCGGCGGATCAGCTCGGGCGGCACGGCCGCCGCCCCGCAGATCGCCACCCGCAGCGACGACACGTCCCGCGTCCGGGGCGGCCCCGCGGGCTCGCCGCCGCCCGTCCCCCGCAGCTCGTCGAGGATCTTGAAGAACATGGGCGGCGCGCCCGCGAGGACGCTGACGCGGTCGCGCTCGATGAGGTCCATCAGCCGGTCCGGCCGGAACACCGCGACCGGCAGCATCGTGGCGCGGCGCAGCACGCAGGCCAGCAGCCCGGCGTTGATGCCGAAGCCGTGCGAGAACGGAGCGATGATCGGATACCGGTCGCCCTCGCGGAGCGTGACGATCTCGGCCCAGTCCCAGTAGCCGCGCAGCAGCTGCTCGTGGTGCAGCATGACGCCCTTCGGCGCGCCGGTCGTGCCGGACGTGGCCATGATCTCGGCGAGGTCGTCCGGGCCCACGGCCAAGGCCCGCTCCTCGGCCGCCTCCGCCGGCACCGCGGACCCCGCCGCCGGCAGGTCCCGCCAGGGGAGCACGCCGGGACGGGCGGGCGCGGCGGACGGCGGCAGCACGACCACATGGGCGAGCTCGGGCAGGTCGCGGTAGGGGCGCCCGCCGGCCGGTCCGCCCGCGGCCTCGGCCAGCATGCCGAGGTAGGAGACGTCCATGAAGCCCTCGGCGACCAGCAGCACCTTGGCGCCCGCCTTGCGGAGCATCTGTGCCGCCTCGATGCCCCGGAAGCGCGTCGACAGCGGCGCGATGATCGCCCCGGCGTCCCAGATCCCGTACGCGGCGACCACCCAGTCGGGGGTGTTGGGCGCCCACACCGCCACCCGGTCGCCGGGGGAGACGCCCAGCGCGATCAGGCCGCGGGCGACCTCGCGGGCGCGCGCGGCCAGCTCCGCGAGCGTCAGCGACACGTCCCCGGCGCGCACCGCCTCCACGTCGCCGTGCCGGGCGGCCTGGTCGCGCAGCATCCGCGGGATCGTCCCCCACGCGGGGACCGGCTCCAACTCCATGGCGCCTCCTTCCTCCATGGCGTCTCCTTCGGCGAGACGGCCTCCGCCCCGCCCCGCGGCGGTGCGCGGCCGCGGGGCGGAGGAGAACGGGCTAGGAAAGCTGCGCGCGGTCCAGGCCGAGGTGGTGGCCGCGCAGGTCGGTGACGGTGCCGGGCCGCCGCTCGTCGGCGACCTCCTCCTCGACGACCACGTCCACGGCGACCGGGGTCAGCGCGTAGAGGGCCTGCGCGATCCGCTTCTTCCACATCGGGTCGGCGACGAGGGTGGCGCGGTTGAACGCCACGTGCAGGGCGGCGGCGTCGAGCGTGCCGTCCCGGCTGATCCGCAGGTCCCAGCGGGCGACCCCGTCGATCCGCGCCAGCGCCGCCGCGATCTTGGGGACGGACACCCAGCGGCCGCGGATCAGCACGTGCTCGCCGACCGTGTGCGCCGGCGCGGGCACGCCCTGCTCGCCGCCCGCCAGCCGCACCGCGTGCCCGGTGCGCAGCGGGGTCTTCCCGAGCGTCGAATGCCAGGACGGGGTGACGACCAGCTCCGCGACGCCCTCGCCATAGGGGGCGTCCATGAGCATGTCCTTGTCCGGCGGCGCCAGGCCGAGCAGGCCGTCGGCGACGGGAGAGAGCGTGGAGTCGGACGGCGCGCGCTGCGCCAGCGGCACCCCGAAGAACGGGTCGGCGTACAGCTCCCGGACCGAGGCGTCGAACTCGTCCGCGAGCTGCACGCAGGTGTGAGCGGACGGGATCTCGCCCACGAGCAGGATGTGCCGCAGCTCCAGGTCGAGCGGATCGACCAGGAACTCCAGATGCAGCCGCGCCAGGAAGTCGAGCGCGCCGGTCGGGGTGGCGACCAGGGCGGTGGCGCCGACGCTCTCCAGCGCGGCGTGCAGGCGCATCCGGCCGCGCGGCCCGACGGACGCGGCGGCCCGCGCCACCCGGGCGGCGGCCTCGGCGATCAGCGTCCCGGCCGGTTCGCCGTCGTTGTTGAGCGCGACGACGACGCGGTCGTCCGGCCCGATGCCCGCCGCCGTCAGGGTCTGCGCGGCCAGGTCCACCGCGGCGGCGCGGTCGTCGGCGCTCGAGGGGACGACCAGGTCCCCTTCCGGCGACAGCGACAGCAGCCCGGAGGCGGACCGTCCGGCGGGGAACGCGCTGCGGGTGGGCCAGCTCACTGCGCCTCCTGCGGGACGACCTCGCGCATGAACAGCTTCATCGAGTTGCAGACGTGCTCGTGGGCCAGGCCCCCCACCTGGGCCTGCAGGATGAGGTCGGTGGCGCCGGCCGCCCGGATCCGCTCGACGGCCCGGCGGGAGCCGGCGACGTCGTCGATGACCACCATGGTCTCCTCGCGCAGGATCGCCATCGCCTCGTCGGGCGGCATGCCCGCGGCCTGCTGGCCGAGGACCCGGTGGGTGGCGTGGCGGGCGTCGGTGTAGTCCGGCGGGGCGACGAGGTTGACCTGGCGCCGCAGATACCACAGGACGGCGTCGGCGGCGGTGTCGACGGCCTCCTGCCGGGAGGGGGCCACGTACCAGGGGATCATGAGCGCGACGCGGCGGGTGGCGGGGTCGAAGCCGTGCTCGGCCAGGCACTGCTTGTACGCGGCGATGTCGTCGGCGACGTCGTCCAACCCCTTGAGCATCGTCATGCCGAGCAGGTTGTAGCCCTTGCGGGCGGCGGCCAGGTAGCCGTCCAGGGACGTGGAGGCCACCCACACCGGGGGATGCGGCTCCTGCACCGGCCGCGGGTACACCCCCACCCCGGGGATCTCGAAGTATTCGCTGGACCGGGTGACCGGCCGCCCGTCGGCGTTCCAGATCTCCAGGACGGCCTCCAGCGACTCCTCCCAGATCCGCCGGGACTGCTCGAACGGCCGCTGGAACGCCTGGTACTCGAGCGGGGAGGCGCCGCGCCCGGTGCCGAACTCCACCCGGCCGCCGCTGATCACGTCGAGCGTCGCCACCCGTTCGGCGGTGCGGATCGGCGACTGGAACGGCAGCAGCACCACCCCGAGGCCGAGCCGGATGCGCTCGGTGCGCTGGGAGATCCCGGCCAGCACCAGGTCGGGCGCGGAGGAGTGGGAAAAGCCCCGGGTGAAGTGGTGCTCGACGAACCACGCGGTGTCGAAGCCGAGCCCGTCGGCCAGCACCACCTGGTCCATGACGTTCTCGAACGCGCGCCGCTCCACCTCGCGGGAACGCCCGCGCACCTCCAGTTCGTAGCCAAGGCTGACCCGTAGGGACGTCATCGAGCCTCCGGTGATGCTCCGCTCGCCAGGCGAGATGACCAAGCGCTCGCTTGGGAGCCTAGCAGCAGGGCACCCGCGCAACAAGGCGCGAAGACTCGGCGGGAACGGGCCTCAGCCGCGGCGGGACTCGGTGCCCTGCGCGCCCGACGCCATCGAGTACGGCACCGGCACGAGCGACGAGCAGCCCCGCAGCAGGGCGTCGCCGCACGCCGCCAGCCGCCGCCGCGCGTCCTTCGAAAGGCGCGGCCCCTCGTGCAGCAGGAGCCACGCCAGCCAACCGACCGCCACCACGGCCCAGTACGACACCAGCCGGTAGATGCCCACGGCCGCCCCGGCGGAGGTCAGCGCGGCGCCGAACGCCACCAGCGACGCGGCCATGCTGCTCTCGATGGCGCCGAGCCCGCCCGGCAGGACCGGAAGCGCGCTGCCCGCCGCCTGCGCGGCGAAATAGGCCAGCACCACCGCCTGCGGCGCGAGGTCCAGGTCCACCGCCAGGACCGCGGCGTTCAGGGCGAGGATGTCGAACACCCAGTTCATGACCGCCAGCGCGATCAGCGCCGACCAGTCGCGCCGGGACGGACGCAGCACCAGCCGCCCTTCCCACAGCCGCTCGGCGTACGGCGCGATCCTGCGATGCGCGAGCACCCGGCGGCCGAGCGCCGCGACCCGGGCCCGCACGTCCGCCCGCAGGGCCGCCGCCGCCACCGCCGCGATCAGGACCGCGGACCCGCCCAACGCGGCCAGCGCGGGCGTCCGAGAGTGCGGGGCAGCGATCAGCGCCGCCAGGCCGATGACCGTGTAGGCGGTCGTGGTGATGACCCCGCCCAGCAGGATCACCGCCGTGGCCAGCCGCGCCGAGGCGCCGCTGCGCCGGAACTGCCGGAACGTGTACACGACGCTCAGCGCCGGGCCCGCCGGCAGCGTGGTCGACAGCGCGTTGCCCGCGTAGGTGACGGCGAACGCACGGCGCAGCGAGATGCGCAGGCCTCCGATGCGCAGCAGCCGCCGCTGCAGCCGCGCGAACGCGCCCATCGACCCGGCGACGCCGAGCACCACCACGGCCAGCCAGCCCGGCTCGGCCCGGCGCGCCGCGCCCCACATGGCGCCGAAGTCGGGAAGCCGGTCGCGGAACGCCGCGACCAGCCCCACGGTCGCGGCGAGCACGCCCGCCTGAACCCACAGCCCGCGCCGCCCCGTCGGAGACGCCGGCGGCAGCTGCGGTGCGGACTCCGAAGCGGAAGCAGCCGCGGTGACGGCGTCGCTCATCTCCCGCTCCCTCCTCGAACCCGGCCCGCGACTGCGGGCAACCGGCGCGCCCTCAAGAACATTCCCGCCGAATGACCATGAAATCCGGACAATTGATCTCGATCTATCGCCCGCTCCGGGCGGGCTCGTGAACGCGCGGGGCCGTGGGCGGTCGTCGGTCAGGGATCGATCATGGATCGGTCAGGGATCGATCAGGGACACGGCCGCGGATGCGCCGGAGCGGCGTGCGCCGGGGCGTCGAGGTCGGCGGCAGGAACAGTCCCGCGGCGGCCGGGCGGATCCGGCCGCCGCGGGCGAGGCGTCACCGCGGGCCGTCCAAGCGGGCGCCGTCCGCCGCGGGAGCGGGCAGCGTCTTCGGGCCCCCCGGGAGGGCGCGCGGGTCCTCGACGATCCGACCTTCCAGGACGGGGGGATCGTCCGGCGCGTCGACCTGGAGGTCCGGCAGGTGGCGCGCGGCGGCGGCCAGCAGCTCCTGCACGCGCGCGGTGAGAATGGCCAGATTGGCGCGGGCCACGTCGGCCTCCTCCTTGGCCCGGTACGCCTGGCGGCGGGCCTCGTCGCGCTCGGCCGTGAGCTGGTCGATGCGCGCCCGGTACGCGTCGCGCAGCTCCTCCAGGCTCCGTGCGAGACGGCTGTCGTGATCGATGGCGGTCATCGCAGTCTGGCTCCCCCGAATCCCCACTACTCCTGCGAAAGGGACGAACGATCACTCGGGGGAGGACTGTTCCCGAACGCTGTTCCCGAACGGTCGCGCGAGGACGGGCCCGCGTCCGGGACGGCGCGCGTCGAGGGCGTTCAGCCGAGCCCGTCACCGGGCCGCGGCTTCGGCGACAGGGCCGACGGGGGCAGACCCGGGAACGCCGGGCCGTCCGTCCGCGGCAGGCCGGCGCCGCCGCGCCAGCGCACCGAGCGGGCCGCCGCCTCCTGCATCGCCCGGGCCGCGAACGTGCGCAGCGCGGCCTCCGGCGCCCCGGCCAGCCCCGCGTACGCGGTCAGCACGCCGTCCTCCAGCGCGGCGGCCAGCTGCGCGGCGGTCCGCGCCGAGGTGACCCGCACCGGCAGGCGGTACGCCGCCGCGGCCGCCACCGGGCGGGCGCCGCGCCGGGAGATCTGCGCCGCCAGGCGGTCGCGCTGGAGCCGGTGGGCGTCCCACAGCATCGCGGCCGACCGGCGCAGCGAGCCCCGCAGCCGCGCGCCCACCACCCCGTAGCCGTAGACGGCCGCGTGCTCGGCCTTCAACGCCTCCTGCAGGGCGTCCACCGAGGCGTTCCCCGAGGGGTTCACGCCGGCCTCGCCAGCGCCGCGGCGTGTCCGGCCTCGCAGGCGCCGATGCTGGCCAGCAGCTGGGCCAGGCCCGGGCCCGCGCGGCCCGCCTCGGCCGCCCGGGCCGCGGCGGCCCGGCTCTCGGCCGAGC
>NZ_BCQU01000098.1:0-23664 GCF_001552235.1 Actinomadura rubrobrunea NBRC 15275
CGGGCACCCGCCGCGACACCGCCGCCTGATCCGCATCCCCGTCCGCCGCGCGAGGTCCGCCGCACGATCCGCCGTCCGGCGATCGGGCGGCGACCCGTCCCGCGGCCTGCCGCCGACCGCCCGCCCCGGCCGCCCCTCGGGCGCCGTCCGGGGCGGGCGGTCGCGTATCGGGGCGAGACGGCGACCCGCCGCGCCCGGATCCGCCCCCACGTGAGCCCGCCGCCACGGCGATCAGCGTGAACGGCTGCACGCCGGGCGTCCAGGTTCCGGTGATGTGGCGTACGCCTCAAAACGACCATCGGTCCCGGCGGTTTGAACGGGTTCAAATCTGCCGTACAGTGGCTCGCGTGAAGCTCGCCGTGACCGCACCGGACCGGCTCGACGTGCGCACCGTCGAGATCGACGACCCGGGCGATTTGATCAGTCGACTTCCGCATTCGTCCGCGCTGGCGTGGGTCCGGCACGGCGAGGGCCTGGTGGGCTGGGGGGAGGCGGCGCGGCTGACCGTCCCGGCGGGACCCGGCCGGTTCGCCGCCGTGCAAGGCCTGCTGGACGAGCTGTTCGGCAGCGCGCGGGTGGACGACCCGCTGGGCGTTCCGGGGTCGGGCCCGGTGGCGTTCGGCAGTTTCGCCTTCGACCCCGCCTCGGGCGACTCGGTGGTGATCGTGCCCCGCCACGTGGTGGGGCGCCGCGGCGGACGCGCGTGGCTGACCACGATCGGCGACGCCCCGGGGCCCGCGACGCGCACGATGGAGCTGGCCGAGCCGCCGGCGGCGCCGTCCCAGCTCAGCTGGAGCGACGGCGCGCTCAGCGCACCCGCGTGGCAGCGTGCGGTGGCCGCGGCTGTGGAGCACATCCGCGCCGGCCGGCTGGGCAAGGTGGTGCTGGCACGCGACCTGTACGCGCAGGCGAGCGAACCGATCGACGCGCGGGTGCTGCTGGCGCGGCTGGCCGAACGCTTCCCCGCCTGCTACACCTTCGCCTGCGGCGGGCTGGTCGGCGCCACGCCCGAGCTGCTCATCCGCCGGACCGGCGACGCGGTCGAGTCGCTGGTGCTGGCGGGCACCGCCGCACGCGGCGCCACGCCCGCCGAGGACGCCGAACGCGCCGCGCGCCTGCAGGCCTCGGCCAAAGACCGCCAAGAGCACTCCTACGCCGCGCAGATGGTGCGCGAGGCGCTGGCGCCGCTGTGCGCGCAGCTGACCGTCCCGTCCGAACCGCAGGTGCTGACGCTGCCGAACGTGCTGCACCTGGCGTCGCCGGTGCGGGGGCTCCTGCACGACGAGCGGTCGGTGCTGGACGTGGTGGAGGCGCTGCACCCCACCCCCGCGGTGTGCGGGACGCCCACCGACCGGGCCCTGGAGCTGATCGGGCGGCTGGAGGGCATGGACCGCGGCCGCTACGCGGGCCCGGTGGGATGGGTGGACGCCCGCGGGGACGGCGAGTGGGGCATCGCGCTGCGGTGCGCGCAACTGGACGGCACGCGGGCGCGGCTGTTCGCCGGGTGCGGGATCGTGGCCGACTCCGACCCGGAGGCCGAACTGGCCGAGGCGCAGAGCAAGTTCCGCGTCATGCAGTACGCCCTAGAAGGCTGAACGTCCCCGCGCCCCTCACCCTCCACTACACCCCGGGAACCGGGGGCTGGCAGGTGGGGCACCAGAACAGGTTGCGCCCCGCCAGGGTGCGGGCGCGGACGGCGGTGCCGCAGATCAGGCACGGCTGACCGGTGCGCCGGTACACGTACACCTCGCCGCCGTGATCGTCCACGCGGGGCGGGCGCCCCATCGCCTCGGGCGTGTGCTCCGGGCGGACGGTGTCGATACGGCCGGTCCGCACGCCTTCGCGCATCAGCAGCACCAGGTCGTCCCACATCGCCTGCCACACCTGGCGGTCAAGGGCACGTCCGGGCAGGTCGGGGTGCACGTTCTGACGGAACAGCACCTCGGCGCGGTAGATGTTGCCCGGCCCGGCGACCACCGACTGGTCCATCAGCAGCTGCGCGATCGGCGCCCGGCTGCGGGAGATGCGGCGCCAGGCCCGGTCGGGGTCGGCGTCGGAACGCAGCGGGTCGGGGCCCAGACGGTCCCGCAGCAGCTTCACCTGGGGAAGGTCGAGCACCTCGCAGGTGTTGGGACCGCGCAGGTCGGCGTGGTCGCCGTCGCCGATCAGCCGCAACCGCACCTGCCCGACCGGGTCGGGAGCGGGCAGACGCCCGAAGGTGTACCTGCCGTAGATGCCCAGATGCACGTGCAAGACGCGGTCGTGGGAGAAGTGAAGCAGCAGGTGCTTGCCGTGGGCGTCGGCCTGCTCGAGGACGTGGCCGTCGATGAGGCGGGCGCCGTCGGCGAAGCGCCCCTGGGGGCTGTGGGCGCGCACGGGGCGGCCGCCGAACCGTTCGCGATGTTCGGCGGCCAAACGGTGAATGGTGTGTCCTTCGGGCATGACGGGCCCAGCATAGGCTCCAGTTGATCTCCCCCGGGCCCGAACCCGCCCCCTCCGGACGCCGCCCCACCAACGGCAGGGCGGCCGGCGCGGGCGTCAGCCGCGGGCGGCGCCGACCTCCCGCATGTGACGCAGCGCCTGCCGATAAGAGTCGATCAGCCCCGTCTCGGTGTAAGGCAGGCCGACCTGGGCGCAGTGGGCGCGGACGAGCGGCTGCAGACGACGCAGATTGGGACGGGGCGCGCTGGGGAACAAGTGGTGCTCGATCTGGTAGTTCAACCCGCCCAGCAGCCAGTCGGTGAGAGCCCCGCCGCGCACGTTCCGCGACGTGAGCACCTGCCGGCGCAGGTGATCCCACCGCTCTCCCGGGCCGGGCATGGCCATCCCCTTGTGATTAGGGGCGAACGCACACCCCAGGTGCACCCCGAACACCGCGTGGTGCACCAGAACGAACACCACGGCCTTGCCAGGGGTCATGAGAGCGAACGCCAACGCGAGATACCCGACCACGTGCGCGACCAGCAGCACCCCGTCCAGCCACCGCCCGCGCCCCTCACGCCCGCGGCCGCACACATGCACGGCACTGCCGACCTTCAGGTTGAACCCCTCCAACAGCAGCAACGGGAAGAACGCCCGCGCCTGGTGGCGGGCCAGCCACGCCCAGACGCCGCGACGCCGCCGGGCCTGCTCGACCGTCCACACCAACACGCCCTCACCGACATCAGGGTCCTTGCCGACGTGGTTCGGGTTGGCGTGATGACGGTTGTGCTTGTCGTTCCACCAGCCGTAGCTCATGCCCAGCAGCAAAGGGCCCAGCAGCAGGCCCAGCCACCGGTTCACACGAGCGGTGCGAGCGATCTGCCGGTGCCCGGCGTCGTGACCGAGGAACGCGGTGCGAGCCGACAGCACCGCCATCGGCACCGCCAGCGCCACCACCCACCACGACGACCCCGCCCACCCCACGGCCGCCCACGTCAAGGCGGTCGCGCCGAGGGTGACGGCGATCTCCCGCGCGTAATAGCCGGCGCGGCGCTCCAGCAGGCCGCTGTCACGGACCTTCCGCGCCAGCGGCGCGAAATCGCTGCGGCCCGCGCCATCCGAGGCGCCGCCGCCGACCGGGGCGTCGGGACCGGCGGCGGGCAGGGGGAAGGGCATGAATCCTCCGAGGGTTCGCGGTCGACATCTCACGGCCGACGCCACCCCGCGACACCGGCCGTGCGGCGACGTCAGCAGTGCTGATCACCTGATCGGGACGCTATGCGCGCGGCCGCCGAACGGTCGCCCCGCCAGAGAGCCAACCGCGGCATGGCTCCCAAGACCGGCGGCAGACGGGACGACCGCACCTCACGTACGAGGCGACCACCGGCCCCCTGCGACCCGCCCACAGGCGACACGCCGCACACGCCTGCCCGCCTCCCTAACGAGGCGGTGGCGATCCCCCCTCGCAAAAGGAGGAAAACCCTCCCCCTCAGGTATCCCCCACGCCAAAAAACGACACCGCCGCACCCTCCGCCCCCTTCAGCCCCACCCGAAGCACACGCGACATATAGGGTCCACAGTCATGAACGCGAGCACTCGGTGGATCGAACTGGAAGGTGCGGTCAACGTCCGCGACCTCGGCGGGCTCCCCACGCTCGACGGGCGCCAGACACGACGGGGACGGGTGCTGCGCTCCGACAACCTCCAAGACCTCTCCGAGGCCGACATACGGATCCTGCTGAACGACCACCACCTGAAAGACGTGATCGACCTGCGCAGCGAAGCCGAAGTCCGCCTGGAAGGACCGGGACCGCTGACCCGGGTGCCCTCAGTCCGCCTGCACCACCTGTCGCTGTTCGCCGAAGGCGGCATGTACACCGACGTCACCGCCGACACCCCCGACGACGCAGCCCCCCACGCACCAGGCAAGATCGACGTGGACAAAGTGCTGCCCTGGCAGAACCGCGACGAGGCCGGCCCCGAGCACGAACGCTCCGTCGCCCACTACCTCGGCTACATGCGCGACCGGGCGGACTCGATCGTCGCCGCGCTGCGCGTCATCGCACGCAGCGACGGCGCCGCCCTGGTGCACTGCGCCGCCGGCAAGGACCGCACCGGCGTCGTCTGCGCCCTGGCACTGGAAGTCGCACAAGTGACCCGAGAGGCCATCGTCGCCGACTACGCGATGACCGGCGAACGCCTCGAGGCCATCCTGGCGCGCCTGCGCGCCAGCGACACCTACGCCGCCGACCTGGACTCCCGCCCCGCCGACACCCACCAGCCCCACGCCTCGATCATGGAGAAATACCTGGCGCGGGTGGACGAACAGTTCGGCGGAACGCTCGAATGGCTCGCCCGGCACGGCTGGACCGACGACGACACCGCCGCACTGCGCGCCCGCCTGCTCACCTGAAATCCCACGAGGCGGCAGGCCCGGGCTGCGCGGTCGGCCCGGGCCGCATCACACCGGGCCGCCGTCCTCACCCTCACCACCATCGGTCGGCCCCGACGACGGCCCCGACGGCGACGGGGACGGAGACGGCGACGAAGGACTCGGCGACGGACGCGGCGACAGCGGCGGCGGCACCACCGGAGGCGACACCGACGGCGACGGCGGCTCCGGAGGAGGCGACGGCGGCGCACTCACCCGCGGCTGACACGCGAACAACACCACCATCAACAACCCCAAAAGCAGCAACACCGCCGCCAACGTCAACAGCGCCGCGATCAACCCCCGATCCGACCGCACCGGCACCGGCACGAACCGCACCGGCCCCGACGCCACCGCCGGCTCCCTCGCACCCAGCCAATACGGCAGAAACTGCGGCCCCCGACGCCGCCCATTCCACCGCCCCTGAAAAGCCCCCCGCAACAACACCGAATCCAAAAACCGCTCCGCCCCCACACGATCAGGACGGTCCGCGTCATACCGCGTCGCCACCCACGGCGTCGGCCCATCCGGCTGCGCCGCCACAACCGGCGCCGCATCCTCCCCCTCGGCCTCACCGTCAGACCGCCCCGCCCCACCGACCGCACCGGCACCCACACCCGACCGCGGCCACGCCGCCTCGATCGCCGCACGAAAACGATCCCGCGCCGCGGCGTCCCCCGCGGCACCACGGTTCAACACCGCCACACTCGCCTGCCGCCCCTCGGCGTCCACCCCCAGATACACGATCCCGGCGGACGTCTCCGTCAACCGCGCCGACAACCGAAACGGCCCCAGCTGAACAGGATCCTCCGATGGCAGCGGCCTCGACATGGCCGCCAGACTAACAACCCAGACCCGCCGCCAACCCCCTCACGTCCGCACGTCCAGCACACCACCGCAAACGTGATCGCGTAGGGTCGAAAAGAGCGCCCGGCCGCTCCCCGAGGGAATACCCTTTCCGAGGACAGTGAGGACGCCGAACATGACCAGTGCCGCGCAGGACGCCGTCCAGGCCGCGACCCTCCTTCAACAGACCCTCGCCGAGGTCAAGAAGGTCATCGTCGGCCAGGACCACATGATCGAGCGCATGGTCGTCGCCCTCCTCGCCAAAGGCCACTGCCTCCTGGAAGGCGTCCCCGGCGTCGCCAAGACCCTCGCCGTGTCCACCCTCGCCCGCGTCGTCGGCGGCACCTTCGCCCGCCTCCAGTTCACCCCCGACCTCGTCCCCTCCGACATCGTCGGCACCCGCATCTACCACCCCTCCACCGAACAGTTCGACGTCGAACTCGGCCCCGTCTTCGTCAACTTCGTCCTCGCCGACGAGATCAACCGCGCCCCCGCCAAGGTCCAGTCCGCCCTCCTGGAGGTCATGGCCGAACGCCAGGTCTCCCTCGCCGGCAACACCTATCCCCTCCCCGAACCCTTCATCGTCCTGGCCACCCAGAACCCCATCGAATCCGAAGGCGTCTACCCCCTCCCCGAGGCCCAGCGCGACCGCTTCCTCATGAAGATCGACGTCCGCTACCCCGGCGCCCACGAAGAACTGCAGATCCTGCAGCGCATGAGCGTCGACCCGCCCGAGGCCGCCCAGATCCTCTCCCCCGACCAGCTCACCGCCCTGCAGCGCGCCGCCGCCGACGTCTCGGTCCACGAACTGGTCGCCGACTACATCGTCCGCCTCGTCATGGCGACCCGCGAACCCGACCAGTACCGCCTCCCCGACCTGCGCAAGGTCATCGAGATCGGCGCCAGCCCCCGCGCCACCCTCGGCCTGGTCTCCGCCGCCCGAGCCCTCGCCCTCATCAACGGACGCGACTACGTCCTGCCCGACGACGTCCGCGCCGTCGCCCGCGACGTCATGGCCCACCGCATCGTCCTCACCTTCGACGCCCTCGCCGACGGCGTCGACCCCACCGAAGTCGTCGCCCAGATCCTCACCGCCGTCCCGCCGCCCCGCGTGGTCTGGAACCACGGCGCCGCGGTGAGCGCATGACCGCGCCCCCGCCCCACCACCACCCGGGCCACGCCGCCGGCACCCCGGCGCCCCACCCTGCCCCCGGGCCGCAACCCGCCTTCCACCCGCCCGCCGACGCCCCCGCCGGCCCGCGCCCCACCGACAAACTCGCCGCACTCGCCCCCGAACGCACCCTGCGGCGCCTCGAGCTCGCCGTCACCCGACGCCTCGACGGCCTGCTGAACGGCGAGCACATGGGCCTGCTCCCCGGCCCCGGCACCGAACTCGCCGAGGCCCGCCTCTACCAGCCCGGCGAAGACGACGTCCGCCACATGGACTGGGCCGTCACCGCCCGCACCACCACCCCCCACGTCCGCGACCTCATCGCCGACCACGAGCTGCAGGTCTGGGCCCTCACCGACATCAGCCCCAGCATGCAGTTCGGCACCGCGACCCTCCTCAAACGCGACCTCGCCGTCGCCGCCCTCGCCGCCGTCGGCTTCCTCACCGTCCGCCTCGGCGACCGCGTCGGCGCCTACCTCCTCGGCCCCGGCGGCCTGCGCCGCTGGCCCGCCCGCACCGGCAAGGCCGCCATGTACTCCCTCCTGCAGGCCGTCCTCGACACCCCCATCCCCACCGCCGACGACCACCCCCACACCCCCACCCCCGACCTCGCCCAGGCCATCGCCGCCCTGCACAGCGGCCAGACCCGCCGCGGCCTGCGCGTCATCGTCTCCGACTTCCTCGACCCCACCGACCCCGCACTGCACCACCCCCACCCCCGCTGGGAACGCCCCCTGCGCCGCCTCGCCGCCCGCCACCAGGTCCTCGCCGTCGAGATCATCGACCCCCGCGAACTCGACCTCCCCGACGTCGGCCTGGTCGAGATGACCGACCCCGAGACCGGAACCGTCCACGAGATCGTGCTCAACCGCCGCACCCGCCGACGCTACGCCCGAGCCGCCGCCGCCCAGCGGCAACGCACCCGCGACGCCCTGCGCCGCTGCGGCGCCCACCACCTCGTCCTCCGCACCGACCGCGACTGGATCGCCGACATCGCCCGCTTCGCGGTGCGCCAACGCCGCGCCCGCGGACGCGCCGTCGCCGCCAAGGGGGTGCGCCCATGACGTTCCTGTCGCCCGAACGACTCTGGCTGCTGACCCTGATCCCGCTGCTGGCCGCCGCCTACGCGGCCATGCAGCTGCGCCGCCGGCGCCACACCGTCCGCTTCACCAACCTGGCCCTGCTCAGCCAGGTCGCCCCGCGCCGCCCCGGCTGGCGCCGCCACGTCGCCGCCGCCCTGTTCCTCAGCATGATCCTGCTGATGGTGATCGGGTTCGCCCGGCCCGCCACCGGCGTCAAGGTCCCCCGCGACCGCGCCACCGTCATGGTCGCCATCGACGTCTCCCTGTCGATGATGGCCCGCGACGTCAACCCCAGCCGCTTCGAGGCGGCCAAGGCCGCGGCCAAGAAGTTCATCCGCGACCTGCCGGCCCGCTTCAACGTCGGCGTCGTCGGCTTCGCCGGCAGCGCCAACCTCGTCGCCGCCCCGTCCACCGACCGCCAGGCCGCCATCGCCTCCATCGACCAGCTCGTCATGGCCAAGCGCACCGCCATCGGCGAGGCCGTGTTCACCTCCCTGCAGGCCGTCCGGTCCTTCGACGCCCAGGCCAGCCAGGGCGACCCGCCGCCCGCCCACATCGTGCTGCTGTCCGACGGCGACAACACCACCGGCCGCTCGGTCCCCGAGGCCGTCGACGCCGCCCGCGCCTCCCACATCCCGGTGTCCACCATCGCCTTCGGCACCCCCTACGGCACCGTCGACATCGAAGGCGAGACCACCAGCGTCTCGGTCAACAAGGAGACCCTGCGCATGCTCGCCGAGGGCACCGAGGGCAAACCGTACGAGGCCGCCGACGCCGACCAGCTCTCCGACGTGTACGCCAACATCGGCAGCTCGCTCGGCTGGAAGATCGAGCACCGCGACGTCTCGGCCCGCTTCACCGGCTTGGCCCTGCTCTTCGCGCTGGCCGCCGGCGGCGCGTCCCTGGTCTGGTTCAACCGCCTGCCGTGACCGGCGGCCCGCCGCGCCGTCCCTCCGCCGCCCGGCCGGGACGCCCGGCGCGCCGACGGACCCAACGCACTGGTACGGTCGGCCCACGTGGGGGAGCACTACTTCGCCTCGCGGCCCGAGGCGGCCAGCCGTCGCCGCACCGTCGATCTCGTCCTGCCCGACCTGCACCTGCGGCTGCAGACAGACCGCGGCATGTTCTCACCCGACCGCGTCGACCCGGGCACGCGCATCCTGCTGGAAACCGCGCCCTCTCCCCCTCCCACCGGCGACCTGCTGGACCTGGGGTGCGGCTACGGCCCCATCGCCCTCACCCTGGCGCGCCGTTCCCCTCAGGCGATGGTCTGGGGGGTGGACGTGAATCGCAGGGCTTTGGCTTTGGCTGAGGAGAACGCCTCGACCGCGGGCCTTGACAATGTAAGGTTCTGCTCGGCGGAGGAGATCGACCCCGGGCTCCGCTTCGCCGCGATCTGGTCGAATCCGCCGATCCGCATCGGCAAGAAGGCCCTGCACGAGCTGCTGCTCGCCTGGCTGCCCCGCCTCACCCCCGGCGGCCGCGCCCACCTGGTCGTCCAAAAGCACCTGGGCTCGGACTCCCTGCAGCGCTGGCTCGTCGACCAGGGCTTCCCCACCGAGCGGATCGCCTCCCGCGCCGCCTACCGGGTGCTGGCCGTGTCCGCCCGAACGCAGGAAGGTCGAGCCTGATGAGCAAGCCGCAGTCCGCCCGCCGGCAGCTGCGCCCCACCGACGTCAAACGCCTCAACCGCGACTGGCGCCGCCGCACCGACGCGCGCCTGGGGCTGCTGGTCGAGTCGGTCACCCAGCCGTTCAACATCGGCTCCATCCTGCGCACCGCCGCCGCCTTCGGCGTCGAGCACCTGTGGCTGGCCGGCAACGCCACCACCCCCGACCACCGGGGCGTCGGCAAGACCGCCCTGGGCAGCGAGCGCTTCGTCCCCTGGGAGCACGCGGGCACCGCCGCGCAGGCCGCGGCCGCCGTGCGCGAGGCGGGCCTGCGCCTGATCGCGATCGAGCTCACCGGCGACGCCCGGCCGCTGCACGAGGCGCCGCTGGACGGCGACGTGTGCCTGGCCGTCGGCGGCGAGGACCACGGCTGCTCCCCCGCCCTGCTGGCCGCCGCGGACGCCGTCGCCTACATCCCCCAGATCGGCCGAGTCGGCTCCCTCAACGTCGCCGTCGCCACCGCCATCGCTCTGGCCGAGGCGCGCCGCCGCGAGTGGGCGAACCACCCCGGACCTTGACAAAGTAAGGCGACACCCAAACGAGGAAGATCGCGTACGGGCGGTCGGGACGGCCATAATCGGGACGTGCGGCGCTACGCATTCCTGGACCACGACGGCCCCATCCCGTTCGCGCACCGCGGCGGGGCCGCCGACCGCCCGGAGAACTCCATGGCCGCCTTCCAGCGCGCGGTCGACCTCGGCTACCGCTACCTGGAGACCGACGCGCACGCCACCGCCGACGGCGTCGTCGTGGCGTTCCACGACCGCACCCTGGACCGGGTCACCGACCGCCGCGGCGCCATCGCCCGCCTCCCCTACTCCGAGGTCGCCAAGGCCCGCATCCACGGCACCGAACCCATCCCCCGCCTGGAGGACCTGCTCGGCTCCTTCCCCGAAGCCCGGTTCAACATCGACCTCAAGGACGCCCCCGTCATCGACCCCCTCGCCCGCACCCTGCACCGCACCAAGGCGTGGGACCGGGTCTGCATCACCTCGTTCTCCACCCGGCGGCTGGCCCAGCTGCGCGCCCGCCTGCCCCTGTTCACCGACAAGGACGTGTGCATGTCGCTCGGCCCCCGCGGCGTCATGGCGCTGCGCGCCAAGTCCTACGGGGGCCCCGCCGCCAAACTGGTCCGCCTGGCCGCCACCGGCATCGCGTGCGCCCAGGTGCCCTACGGCCTGGGCCCGGTCCCGTTCGTCACCGAGTCGTTCGTCGCCCAGGCGCACGAGCTGGGGCTGCAGGTGCACGCCTGGACCGTCAACGACCCCGTCGAGATGCATCGGCTGCTCGACCTCGGCGTCGACGGCATCATGACCGACGACCTGATCGCCCTGCGCGACGTCATGACCGCCCGCGGCCTCTGGCGCCCCCACCGGCACGGGCGGACCGGGGCGCGCCGCGACGTCAGCCCGGCGAGCTGAACGACGAACCGACGGCGAGGCCCGCCGCGGCCGTTCCATGGCCGTTGACGCGCTTTCGGGCGTTCTGATGACCCGTCCCGGGCGGCGGCCACGTGGATCTGCGGGCGCCCCTCAGCGACCCAGGGCTCACCAGATTGGAGTCAAGCCGCTCCCCGAAAAGCCCCGCTCGCCCGGCCGGACACCCGGACAGCACTCGCCACCACCCTGCTCGAGCGGCCCCCGGCCCGTCGTCGAAGGGCTTCCGCAAGCCTCCCCATTCGCACGTCCTCTGGGACGTTCCCGGGGCTACCGGTGCGCTCGAGGGCGGAGCCGAGCAGAGCGCATCCTCAGCGACTGAACCCGGGACGACGCGGCGGACCGCTCGGCGGGCGGTACTGGGCCGCGATGCGGAACGCGTCGGGGCGGGGCTGCGGCGCCGGCGCCGACTGCGGCTCCTGCCGTTCCTCCACCACGGACGAGCCGCTCTGGATGAGGTGGAGCCGCCCCTCCTTCAGGCTCTCCAGCAGTTCGAGGTCCTCGGCGGACACCAGGGCCGCCATGACCTTCCCCCGCCGGGTGAGCGCGATCCGCTCCCCGGAGTAGGCGACCCGGTTCACCAGGTCGGCGAACTCCGCGCGTGCCTGCGTCACCGGCTTCTCCACGTGTTCATCTTACGGCGAACTTCGCTGGCCCCCTCCCCCGCCGGAATGTACGCTCAGCACATTACGTACAGAATGTACAGATGATCTTGGAGGGTCGATGCGCGCACGGCTCGGCTGGGGGACGGACGGGGAGCGGCCGGACGGGCCCCCGACGTACATGGGGCGCAGTCAGACGGCGGTGGACGTGCCGCGGCTGCTGGGGCAGGAGCAGCTGTTCCAGCGGCTGCTCGACCAGCGGATCCTGTTCGTCGGGCAAGAGATCGACGACGACCTGGCCAACCGGGTCTGCGCGCAGCTTCTGCTGCTGGCCGCGCAGGACCCGCACCGGGACATCACCGTCTACATCAACTCCCCCGGCGGCGTGGTCGACGCCGGAATGGCGATCTACGACATGATGCAGTTCGTGCCCAACGACGTGGCCACCGTCGCGCTGGGCTTGGCCGCGTCCATGGCGCAGACGCTGCTGTGCGCCGGCGCCCCCGGCAAGCGCTACGCGCTGCGGCACGCCCGGGTGATGATGCACCAGCCGCACGGCGGCATCGGCGGCACCGCCTCCGACATCAAGATCCAGGCCGAGCAGTCGCTGTACCTGAAGCGGAGCCTGGCCGAGCTGCACGCCCGGCACACCGGGCAGCCGCTGGAGCGCATCCAGGCCGACTCCGACCGGGACCGCTGGTTCACCGCCGAGCAGGCCCGCGAGTACGGGTTCGTCGATCACGTCGTCGACAGCACCGACCAGGTGGGGACCTGAGGGCCCCCTCCACGGGCTGAGAGCCATGTACGCGCTCCTCTTGTGCGCCCACCGCACCCTCGGGACGGCTCTACGCAGTTGAGCCTCCACAACGGCCGTTGAGCAGCCGCTCGTAGGGCTCGGTTCCCTTAGCAACGCAACGGAGGGCTGCCTCACAGCGCTGCTGGGGACGCCTTGGAGGGGAGGACTACCTGCGTCGGTGCCCCCCAGCGGTGCCCGCCACGCGGCCATGCCAAGCTCACCCGGCTCGCCACCCGTCCGCCAGGGCCCGCCCCGACTCCGGCGCAATCCGTGACGTGATGGGGTGCTGCTGCCACGAGGGTGTCGGAGCCGCTGTGGGGCCCGGACAGAGGCCGGCCGGCCTTGAGAGGAGGGCTACCTGCGTGGCCTACGCGGTGACGGCGACGTGACAACCGCGAGGGGTGTCGGGTGGCCGCGAGGGCGCGGATCTGGCGCACTGGCCGGTGATCGGGGTGTTCAGGGGCGCGGTCACCGGACCGAAGGGCCAGGCGCGGAAGATCACGCGGTTACGGCGGGTAGGTGACGGTGCTCCCTGGCCCGCCACTGGTCGCGGTCATGGCTCAAGTGGCGGCGGACATCGATGGTCAGCGGTGCTGAACCGACGCTCAGGCGCTGAATGCGGCTGGTCGGCCACCCCCGGGCAACCGCAGTTCCCTGCGTCCCGGGATGAGGTTCGCCGGGTCGAACATTTCTGGCAGGCGGTCCGGCGAGCCGTAAACAGCAGGGTTGGAACGGCCCGACGACGGGAATCTTGAGACGGTCAGCTGCGTTGGTCAGGACGAGACCGCAAGCCGTCTGGGAGGCACGTGACGATGGCCGAGCGCGCACTTCGCGGCACCCGACTCGGAGCGACGAGCTACGAGAACGATCGGAACACCGATCTGGCTCCCCGCCAGGAGGTGGACTACACCTGCTCCCGGGGCCACCGGTTCACCGTGACGCTCGCGGCCGAGGCCGAAGTGCCGATGACCTGGGAATGCCGCAACTGCGGCGCGACCGCACTGCGCGTCGACGGTGAAGCGCCCCAGACGAAGAAGGGCAAGCCGCCGCGCACCCACTGGGACATGCTCATGGAGCGCCGCACGGTGGAGGATCTCGAGGAGGTCTTGGCGGAGCGTCTGGCGATCCTGCGGGCCAGCCGCAAGAAGTCCGCCTGACCCCGCTCCGGCTCGGATGCGGTCCGTGCCGTCGCTCCCGGACGGCACGGACCCGCTCCCGGCACGGCGTTCATCAACGGTCTCGCCCCTGCCGTCCGCGTATCAGCGCGTGCCGCGGACGTCGACTTCTCCGCTGCCGCCGCCGTCGTCGTCCTTGATGACCTCTCCCCGGACCACCGTTCCGCGGGGCGTCGCGGTCGCGTCGGCCGCGCCGAAGGGGTCGCGGACGGCGAAGCGGCCCAGGGGGTCCCCCATGCCCGGCGGGTACACGCCCGCGGCGTGGACGCGGCGGGCCACATAGGCGCCGAGCAGCCGCCGCACCAGGGGACGCGTGAACGGGAGCACGAACGCCAGACCGACCAGGTCGGTGGCGAATCCGGGCAGGAGCAGCAGCATTCCGCCGAGCAGGACCAGCGCGGTGTCGGCGGGTTCCCGGCCGGGCGCGCGGCCGCGGCCGAGGATCTCCTGCAGGTCCCGCCAGGCGCGCCGTCCCTCGCGGCGGACGATCCAGCCGCCCAGCAGGCCGCCGGCCGCCAGCAGCCCGACCGTCCACCAGGGGCCGATCGCCTGTCCGACCTGGACGACCAGGACGATCTCCAGGATCGGCATCAGCAGGAACGCCAGAACCAGTACGAGCGGCAGCATTGCTCCATCTTCACCTAGGCGGTCGGCCCTTCTGCTGTGTCAACGCCAGGGCGGCGGCGAACGTTTCCACTCGCGGCCTCGGGGTTTCGCCCTCGAGGTCCTCGAACGGAGCCGCGAGGCCCTGGGGCGGCGTCAGCGGGGTCGGCGGAGCTTGCCCAGGCGTTCGCGCGCGCCCCACTGGGTGATCCGCCACATGGCCTCGACCATGATGTCGCGGTTCATCTTGCTGGCGCCGTGGGTGCGCTCGACGAAGGTGATGGGGACCTCCACGACCCGCAGCCCCTCGCGCAGCGCCCGCAGCGCCAGGTCGATCTGGAACACATATCCCCGCGAGTCGACGTCGTCCAGGCCGATCTTCTCCAGGGTGGCGGCGCGGAAGGCGCGGTAGCCGCCGGTGGAGTCGTGCAGCGGCACGCCGAGCATGAGGCGGGCGTAGGTGTTGGCGCCGCGGGAGAGCACCTCGCGGCGCAGCGGCCAGTTGCGGACCCGGCCGCCTGGCACCCACCGGGCGCCGATCACCAGGTCGGCGTCGGTGAGGGCGTCGAGCAGGCGGGGCAGCTCCTCGGGCTGGTGGGAGCCGTCGGCGTCCATTTCGACCATGACGTCGTAGCCGCGGTCGAGGGCCCAGCGGAATCCGGCGATGTAGGCGGCGCCCAGGCCGTTCTTGGCGGTGCGGTGCAGCACGTTGATCTGCTCGTCGGCCGCGGCCATGGCGTCGGCGACCTTGCCGGTGCCGTCGGGGCTGTTGTCGTCGACCACCAGGACGTCCACCGACGGAACGGCCTCGCGGACCCGGCCGACCAGGCGCTCGATGTTGTCGCGCTCGTTGTAGGTGGGCACGATGACCAGCACCCGGCCGAGCTCGGCTGGGATCTCCATCGGTGTCAGTTCCCCTCGTTTCCTCTGGCGGTTGTTGCGGCGGCCGCCACGACCGCCCCCACGGCCGCGAGCACCAGCGCCCATTCGGGGGCGGCGCCCAGGCGGTCGGCCACCGTCCGCGACGTGCGCGCCGGCACCGCGGCGACGTGCATGTCGGGGACGAACTCCCGCGACCGGTAGACCATCCGGCCGTCCGGGGCGACGATCGCGCTGATGCCGCTCGTCGCCGCGACCAAGATCGTACGGCCGTGCTCGACCGCCCGCAGCCGGGACATCGCGATCTGCTGCGGCGGCAGGCTGGTGCGGCCATAGGTGGCGTTGTTGGTCTGCACGACCAGCAGGGAGCCCGCGGACACGTCGCGGACCTCCTTGTCGTAGGCGACCTCGAAGCAGATGACGTCGCCGATCGTGGTCGGTCCGAGCCGCATGACGCCGGAGCGGGTGCCCTTGGCGAAGTCGCGGGGGATGCGTTCGAACCGGCTGATCAGCTTGGTGAGCAGCGGCCGGAACGGCAGGTACTCCCCGAACGGGACGGGGTGCCGCTTGACGTAGTAGTCGCCGGGACCGGTGCGGGGGTCCCAGACGATGCCGCGGTTTTCGACCTGCCGCCCGTCGGGGGTGTCGACCAGGGCGCCGACGAGCACCGGCACGCCGATGTCCTTCACGGCGGCGTCGATGGCCGCGTAGGCGTCGGGCTCGGCGAACGGGTCCAGGTCGCTGGCGTTCTCCGGCCACACCACCAGTTCGGGGCGGGGCAGCCGGCCCTCGCGGACGCGGGCGGCCAGTTCGTGCGTGCGGCGGACGTGGTTGTTCAGGACGGCCTTGCGCTGCCCGAGGAAGTCCAGGCCGAGCCGGGGCACGTTGCCCTGGATGACGGCGACGGTGACGGGCTTGCCGTCCGCGGGCGTCGGGATCAGGAAGGCGCCGCCGACGACGGCGACGAGCCCCGCCAGCGCGACGCTCACGGGCCGGGCGGCGTCCCGGGGGCGGCGGGGCGTCCGGGCGACCGCGACGACGGCGTAGGCGGCAAGCGCGCCGGCGAGGGCGGTGAGGAAGCTCACCAGCGGCGCGCCGCCGACCGCCGCCCACGGGGTGAACGGGGAGGCGGTCTGGCTGAACGCCAGCCGCGCCCAGGGGAAGCCGCCGAACGGGACGCGCCCGCGCAGCGCCTCCTGGGCCACCCACACCGCGGCGATCCACACCGGCCAGCCGGGCAGGCGGGAGACGAGGGCGATGCCCGCGCCCATCGGGACCCAGTAGAGGGCCTGGATCAGGCTGAGCACGATCCACCCGTCGGGGCCGACCTTGGCGATGCCCTCCAGCACCGGGACGAAGAACGCGGCGCCGGCGACGAATCCCAGCCAGGCGCCGGTGCGGGCGGGCAGCCCGCGCAGCGCCAGGGCGAGCAGGGCGACGCCGACGGGCGCCAGGGGCGTCAGGTCGATGGGCGGGAACGCCGACCACAGGGCGAGGCCCCCGGTGACCGCCAGCAGGAGGCGGGGCCAGCCGGCCCGGCCGCCGCGGCGCAGCCCGGCCAGGCGGCCCGGACGCGCGGCCTGGGCCGTGCCGGACGCGGCCGCCGTCCGTTCCGGGAGAGTGTCCTGCGCCACCGCCCGCTCCTCAGTCCTTGCGTTCCCCTGGCCGGAACGGTACCGGGCCGCCGGACCGGTGGCGACCTGGGCGGTCCCCTTTGTGCCTGGAACGTCCCGAGTAGGGGCTGACATGCGGTTTTTCAGCCGGTCCGCGGCGGTTGGAAGGGTGCGCGGGGTTCGGGACGCGCAAGGGATGGGCGGGGAATCCGGGCGTGCGGGGCCGAGCACGGAGGAGGGCCCGCGACATCCCTCGGGCCGGAGTCGTCCCACAGGCGGTGAGAACGCACGCTCCGTTTTCTAGTGGATGTCCGGGCCCTTCCCGGGTCCAAGCCCCCGACCGATCGGGCGGCCCCGCCGGGCGCGGCCCCGGGCAACGCACCTGGCTCGGGACGGGAGGCGACGCGCGTGCGCGATCCGCGCTCGTCCCCGTCGTGGCGCGGTGTCCGGTGGCGCCTCCGAGCGGCCGATCGGTGAGTCCCGTGCTGGACTGGTGCCAAACTACCGGCTTCGCGAGCTGTGTCAACCGCCTCGTGCGCTGCGACGATTCCGTGTCATCCCAGCTCAACGCCATGATCGCGAGTGGGGGGAGATCGTGCCGCCCGTCCGGTCCGTCGCTCGATGCCGGATTCCGCGGATCAGGCCCGCGCCGCGCCCCGTCGCGGACGCCGCCATCCGGCTCCGGTCACCCCCGCGGCGGGGGGACGACGACGGTGCCGGTGGCGGTGACCGCGACGATCGGCTCGTCGAGCACCTCGGCGGCCGACTCGCCCTTGTCGGGCCGGCCGCGGCACACCACGCGCGCCTCGAAGTCCAAGGTGCGGCTGCGGTTGCCGACGCGGGTGACGGTGGCGGTGGCCTCCAGCACGTCCCCGGCCCGCACGGGCGCGCGGAACTGGACGTCGGAGTAGGAGGCGAACAGGCCCTCGTCGCCGTCGGTGCGGATGCACACCTCGGTGGCCACGTCCCCGAACATCGCCAGGACGTACGCGCCGTCCACCAGGTTTCCGGCGTAGTGGGCGTGCCCGTAGGGGACGTAGCGGCGGTGGGTGACGGTGAGTCCTACGCGTGGATCGCTCACTGGGCGGCCTTTCTCGGCAGCAGGACGTGGACGAGGTAGCTGGCGACCTCCGACGGGGTGGTGCCCTTGCCGAAGATGCGGTCCACCCCCAGCTCGTCGGCGGTGACGGTGTCGAAGCGGGGGCCGCCCACCACCAGCAGGGGGCGTCCCATGCCCGGTCCCACGGCGGTGGGGTATTCGGCGTGGAAGGCGGCGGCCATCTGCTTGGTGTTGTGCAGGTGGGCGTTGCGCTGGGTGACGACCTGCGACACCAGGACGGCGTCGGCGTTCTCGGCCTTGGCCCGCGCCACCAGCTCCTCCACGCTGACCTGGGCGCCCATGTTCACCACGTGGATCTCGCGGTAGTACTCCAGGCCCTTCTCCCCCGCGAAGCCCTTGACGTTGAGGATCGCGTCGATGCCGACGGTGTGGGCGTCGGTGCCGATGCAGGCGCCGACCACCACGAGGCGGCGGCCCAGCGCCGACCGGATCGCCAGGTTGACCTCCTGGGCGGTCAGCAGCGGGTATTCGCGTTCGGGCGGGGCGGGGATGCCCGCGTAGTCGATCAGATGGTTGACCCGTCCGTAGACGATGAAGAACGTGAAGTCGGGGCCCATCGCCTTGGAGTGCACCACGCTGGCCGGGTCCAGGCCCATCTTCTCGGCCAGCTGCAGCGCGGCGGCCTCGGCGCGCTTGCCGGCCGGCACGGGCAGGGTGAACGACAGTTGCACCATCCCGTCGCCGGTCGTGTCGCCGTAGGGGCGGATGATCTGCCGGGTGTCGGCCTGCTCCGGGGTGTGGGCGGCGGTGGAGCCGGGAGCGGTCGCCGTCATGCGGGCACCTCCTCCTGCGCGTGCGCGGCCTCGTCGGTCGCGGCCGCGTGCGGGTCCTCGTCGTCGAGGATCTCGATGGCGGGGTTGAAGTAGCCGTCGGCGCGTTCCACCACGCCGTCCAGGCCCTTGCCGCCGTCCGGGGGACGGCGCGTCACGCCGAACGTGCCGTCGGCGATGGCGTTGAGCAGTCCGTCGTCGGCGATGCGCTCCAGCAGCTCGACCGATTCGGCCAGCACGCGCCGCGCCCGCTGGGCGATGAACCCGTCGGGGCGCGGGACGAAGTCCTCGGCCAGGTCGCCGCAGGCGTTGCGGACGTACCGCACGTTCTCCAGCGCCAGGTCGCGGTCCGACAGCCACGGGGTGTGGATGCCCTCCGTCATCATGCCGATGAGGATGATGGACTGGCCGGTCATCATCCCGGCCAGGTTGAAGAAGGCGTCCAGCAGGTAGCCGGCGAAGATGTTGCCGGTCATGTGCTTGGTGGGCGGCATGTACTTCAGCGGCGCGTTCGGGAACAGCTCGCGGACCAGCTGGGCGTGCGCGAGCTCCAGGCGGAACGAGCCGGGCAGCGACGGGTCGATCTCGAAGGCGTGGCCGAGGCCGAGCTGGGCGTCGGTCAGGCCCGCCTCGTGCCCGAACCGCTCGTTGAGCAGCTGGCTGACGATCACGGTGTGCGCGGCGTCGACCGCGTCGGCGGTGGTGAGGTAGTTGTCCTCGCCCGTGTTGATCACGATGCCGGCGCGGGCGTGGATCTGCCGGGAGAACCGCTGGTCGATGAAGGTGCGGCGGGGGTTGATGTCGCGGAAGATGATGCCGTACATGCAGTCGTTGAGCATCATGTCCAGGCGTTCCAGCCCGGCCAGCGTCGCGATCTCCGGCATGCACAGGCCGGAGGCGTAGTTGGTCAGCCGCACGTACCGGCCCAGTTCCCGCGACACGTCGTCGAGCGCCGCCCGCATCAGCCGGAAGTTCTCCTGCGTGGCGTAGGTGCCGGCGTAGCCCTCGCGGGTGGCGCCCTCGGGCACGAAGTCCAGCAGCGACTGCCCCGTCGAGCGGATCACCGCCACGACGTCGGCGCCCTCGCGGGCGGCGGCCTGCGCCTGCGGGATGTCCTCGTAGATGTCGCCGGTGGCGACGATCAGGTAGATCCACGGGTGCGGCGGGTCGCCGACCTCGCGCAGCATCCGGTCGCGTTCGGCGCGGCGGCGGTCGATGCGGTCGATGCCGGCGCGGGCGGCCGCGCGGGCCGCGGCGCGGGCGGCCTCCGCGTCGTCGCCGGCGGGCAGGCGGAACCGGACCCGGCCGCGGGCGGCGTCCTGGGCCAGCTCGGTCAACGACGGGTACGGGCCGGTCAGCAGCGCGTCCCAGACCGGCAGGGCCACCCCGTGCTCCAGGCCGACCTGGTCGCGGACGGCGTCGGCCAGGTGGTTGACCCACGGACGGCCGTCGGCGTCGGCGCCCGCGAGCCCGGCCAGCCGCAGCAGCGCCCGCTCCACCGACACCGTGGTATGGGTCCGGGCCATCTCGATGATCGGCTCGGCGGCGCGCGCGGCCAGCCGCCGGGCCGTGCGCACCACCTCCGGATCGAGATCGAGCTTAGGCTGCGGCGTCATTGCCGTCCTCCGATCCACCGACAATCATCCGTCTCAAGGGTTTCTTCACGGGAGATCCTCCGGCATACAGCCCTACTCGCGCAAGAACCTCTTTGCCATGCGCGGTCCGCGACCGCGGATCCGGCGGCGCGCGCCGCCGAGGCGCCGCCGTGATCGTCTGTGCCCGCCGCCGCCCGAGACAAGCACGGACTTGATCACATCACCCTGCCGCGCCCCGCACGCGGCGGGGGGCATGCTGACGTTGCCCTCGGGATCGGCGCCTCGGCGGTCATCGAGTTCCAGGCACGGTGTTTTGAGTCACCTCAGCGGGGGAGGTCTGCCCAGACGCCATCCGGCGCCCGTCGATAGACCCGCGAAGAGACGTGACGCCGTCTCCTGTCGCCACGAATCGGTGTCCAGCGATGGCCGAGATAGATTTCGCACAGGTGTTCGAAGCTTCCCCGGTCCCGACGGCCGTGCTCTCGACGCGCTGGGAGTACCTGGCGGTGAACGGCGCCTTCGAGCGCGAGGTGGGGCGGCGCCGCGACGCGCTGCTCGGCCGATGCGTCTTCGACCTGTTCCCCGGCGGCCCCTCCGACTCAGGAGCCGAAAAGCTGCGCGCCTCCCTGGCCCGGGTGGTGGCCGACCGCGACGTCGACGTGCTGGCGGTGCACCGCTACGACATCGAGCGGCCCGGGCGGCCCGGAGAGTTCGAGGAGCACTACTGGAACTCGGTGAACGCGCCGCTCCTGGGACCGGACGGCGAGGTCGTCGCCGTCGTCGTCCGGGTCGAGAACGTGACCCCGTTCGTGGAGCGGCTGCACGGCGCCGAAGAGTCGTGCGACACCCGCCACGTGCAGACGTTGGAAGCCGAGATCTTCGCGCGGGCCCGGGAGCTCCAGCAGGTCAACGAACGGCTGCGCCAGGCCCGGCTCGAGGAGCGACGGACCGTCGACCGGCTGCGGCAGGCGGTGGAGCAGCAGCGCCAGGCCATCAGCGACACCTCCCACGACCTGCGGGCGCCGATCACCGGACTGCTGACCCGGCTGGAGACGGCCCTGTCCGACCCCGACGCCGACCTGCGCCAGATCCTGCACGCGGCGCGCCACGACGCCGAGCGGCTCGGCGGCATCGTCGCCGACCTGCTGGAGCTCGCCCAGCTCGACGCGGGCGTGCCGGTCTCCACCGAGCCGGTCGACCTGGCGAGCGTGGTGCAGGCCGAACTGGCCCTGCGCAGGCCCGCCGTCGCGGTCGCCACCCGCCTGGAACCGGGCGTCGTCGTGCAGGGCTCCCCCATCCGCCTGGCCCGCCTGCTCAGCAACCTGATGACCAACGCCGAACGCCACGCCCGCACCAGCATCGAGGTGTCGGTCGCCGCCGACGGCGCCCAGGCCGTCCTGGAGGTCATCGACGACGGCCCCGGGATCCCGCCCGAGGAACGCGAAGCGGTCTTCCGCCGCTTCTACCGCCGCGGCAACGCCCGCCGCAGCGACCCCCGGGGCACCGGCCTGGGCCTGCCGATCGCCCGGGAGATCGCCAACGTCCACGGCGGCACCCTCCACATCGCCGACCACCCCGTCGGGACCCGCATGGTGTGCCGCCTGCCGCGGCAGCCGTCGTCCGAACGCGCCGACGACTGACCGTCCGTCCGCCGGCGGCCGGCGCCGATCACCGGCGAGGAGGCCCATCGGCCGATGAGCCGACCGATCCGGCGGCAGGGGCGCTGCCCTCCCCTCCGCTCTCAACCCGCTGCGGGCGGCCGCCGGTGCTTCCGGTTCGCCGCGGTTCACGCCGCCGGGCAACGGGCTCACCCGCGTGCTCGTCGGCCGGGCTCCGGGATGCCAGTCCATCCTCACCGACCTCACCGTCTCGCGGTTCCACGCCGAGATCTACCGGACCGAGGACGGCTGGATGATCTCCGACCTGGGATCGATGAACGGCACCCGCGTCAACGGCCGGCGGCTGACCGGACCGGCGCGGCTGCGGCCCGGTGACGAGATCGGTTCCGGAGTCGGGGTGCCCGCCCCGCCGCCTCGAGCCGCGCGGCCCGTCGAGTGCGTCGCGGACGACCGGGCCCCAGGGGAACCGGAGCGTCCGTGCTCCTCGGGGTCACCGCCCCAAGATCGCCCCCAGCCGGCCTTGACGGGAGCGGAACGCGTCGACGAACAGCCGGTGGTCGTCGCGCACCACCGCCGCGTACTCCGTCCCGAACTCGATCATGGCCTCGACGAACGCCGACTCGTCCGCGCCGATCGCCTTGTCGATGGCCTCCTCCACCCGGAAGTCCACCAGCGTGTGGTCGGAGTCGGTGTCGGACACGCAGTGGATCTTGGCGGTGGCGCGGCCCAGGTCGTCCAGCAGCGGCAGCATCTCCTCCGGCTCGGTCAGCCCCGACCAGTCCAGGTCCTCCTCGTAGGGCGACAGCTCCTGCACCACGTAGCCCACGCCGTCGATCTCCGTGTAGCCCAGCCACGGGTCGGTGTTGGCCTGCAGCGCCCGCCGCGACACCGCCGTGCGGTGCCCGTGGTGCTTGAAATAGCCGCGGATGCGCTCGTCGTGCACCACCCTGCTCGGCGCGGCGACGTTGCCCTGCTTCACCGACAGGATGACGTCGTTCTCCAGGGCCTGGCTGCGCCCCTCCACCAGCACGTTGTAGGCCGACAGCCCGGCCGAGCCGATGCCGAAGCCCGAGGCGCCGACGATGTCCTTGACCCGGTAGGTCAGGCTGCCGAACCGCTTGTTCTCGGGGATGGTGTGCAGGTACTGCTCGTAGGCCCGCTCGACCTTGGCGCGCTCCTCGTCGTCCAGCCGCCGCACCCCCGGCCCGAGCCGGAACCGCCGCTCGTGCCGCTCGACGACCGTCCGCTCCTCCAGCAGGCCGATGCGGGTGGACGACAGCGCCGAGATCAACACCTGCCGGACGTACCCGTCGGTGTTGTCGAGCGTCAGCGCGAAGCCCTGGTCGTCGCCGTCCGCGGCGAAGCGGCGCACCTGGTCGACGTAGGCCCGCACGTACGTCTCGATCATCCGGTGGATGTCGGCGTCGGAGACGGCCTTGCTCCACGCCAGCAGCGCCACGCTCGCCACCAGCCGCTTGATGTCCCAGGTGAAGTGCCCGACGTAGGCCTCGTCGAAGTCGTTGACGTCGAAGACGAAGACCCCGTCGTCGTTCATGTAGGTGCCGAAGTTCTGCGCGTGCAGGTCGCCCTGGATCCACACCCGGCTGGTGCGCTCGTCCGCCCACGGGTCGTCGTCGTGCACGATGTCGGCGTAGAACAGGCAGGCGCTGCCCCGGTAGAACGCGAACGGGTCGGCGGCCATCTTCCGGAACCGGCGGCGGAATTCGGCGGGGCTGCGCTCCATCAGGTCCGAGAAGGCGTCGACCAGGACGTCGACGATCTGCCGCTGCCGCTCCTCGGGCGCCATGGCCCGCAGAGCCCGGGTGATGCTCCCC
>NZ_BCQU01000099.1:0-23606 GCF_001552235.1 Actinomadura rubrobrunea NBRC 15275
CCTAGACGATGACCGTAGCGACGACGACCGTAGCGACGACGGCCGTAGCGACGACCGCACCCCGGCCCCGCGAAACCCCGACTCCGGCGAGGAGAAGAAGCGATGCGACCCACCAATCCGCTGAACGATCCGGCCATCCTCTACCTGAGGGCCCTGCTCGGCGACCGGCTGCACCGGCTGCGCTCCGGGGAGGCCCGCGACCGCGGCGCCTCGGCGATCGAATGGGCCATCATCACGGCGCTGCTGGCCGCCATCGCCCTCGGCGTCGGCGTGCTCATCAAGCAGAAGGTCGAGCAGGCCGCCGGCAACATCAAGACCGGCTGAGGCGGCCCGCGATGCCCGCTCCGCCCAGTGTCCGCATCCGGTCGCGCACCGCGCCGCGGCCCGCGGGGGACGGGCGCGGCGACGCCGGCGCGTCCACGCTGGAGTGGGCGCTGCTGACGCCCGTCCTGATCCTGGTGATGCTGTGCGTGGTGCAGTTCGCGATGGTGTACCACGCCCGGCACGTCGCGCTCGCGGCGGCGCAGGCGGGCGCCCGGGTCGCGCGCACCCAGCCGGTCGGCGCCGGGTGGGAGGACGCGGCGGTGGCCAAGGCGACCGGCGACGTCCGCCAGATCGGCTCGCAGCTCATCAGCGGGCTGACGGTGCGGACGGGCGAGACCGGCGACCAGCGCTGGGTGGAGGTCAGCGGGGAGGCGGTGCGCGTGATCCCGTTCCTGACCTTCCGCGTCACGCAGCGGTCCCAGGGGCCCATCGAATGCTTCCGCCCGGACGTGGGGGAGGGCACAGCCTGCGAGAGGGGGGCCGGATGACTCGGCTGACGTGCGGGCGCCCGGCGGCGGGCGCGCGCCGCGCGGCGGACGCGGGCTCCATGTCGCTGGAGCTGGTGCTGGTCGCGCCCATCTTCGTGGCGTTCCTCATGCTGCTGGCCGCGGCGGGCCGGGTGGTGGACGCGCAGAGCCAGCTGGACGGCGCGGCGCGCGACGCCGTGCGGGCCGCGTCCGTCGGGCGCAGCGCGGGCGCCGCCGTGCGGCTCGCCGACGAGGCCGCCCGCGCCGACCTCGCCGGCAACCACTGGTGCGCGGGCGGCCCGCGCGTCGACACCGACACCAGCGACTGGCGTCCCGGCGGACGCGTCGCGGTCACGATCGTGTGCGACGTCGACCTGAGCGACCTGACGCTGATCGGCCTGCCCGGCACCAAGACGCTGCGCGGCAGGGCCGTCGCGCCCATCGACACCTACACCTACCGGGGCACCGACGTCGTCGGCGGCCCGGCGGACGCGGGGAGGCAGCGATGAGCCGTCGCCTCGGCCGCGGCCCGCGGGACCGCGGCACGATCTCCACCTACGTGGTGCTGTTCACCCCGACGGTGTTCCTGCTGGCCGGGCTGCTGGTGGACGGAGGACTGGCCATCCACGCCCGGCAGCGCGCCGCCGACATGGCCGAGCAGGCCGCGCGGGCGGGCGCCAACGAGATCGACGCCGACGCGCTGCGCCGCACCGGCCGGCCCGTCATCGACCCGGGCCGGGCGCGGGTGGCGGCGTGCGCGCTGCTGGACGCCTACGGCGAGGACGTCACCGGCCGCAGCTGCGCGGCCGACGAGGAGAGCGTGCAGGTGACCGTGCAGCTGACGGTCCGGCCGCAGCTGCTGTCCATCGTGCCGGGGTTCGGGGAGTTTACGATGACCTCGACGGCGTCGGCCCATCCGGTCACCAGCGGAGACGATGGATGAGGGTCAGATGACGGTACGGCGGACAGGCAACCCCCCGACCGGCGCCGAACCCGGGCTGGGCAGGGCGCCGCGGCTGGCGCAGACGCAGGGCGCGTTCCCCCGCGGCGGCGGACGCCGCGGGCCGCGCGAGATCCTCGCCGCGCTGGGCGCGATCGTCGCGCTGGCCGCCCTGCTGGTCGGCGTGCCGTACGCGCTGCTGACGGTGTTCGGCTCGCCCATCCCCGACCGGCCGCCGAGCGTCGCCGACCTCACCCAGCGGATGGGCGAGAGCGCCCTGATCACCGTGCTGGTCGCCCTGGTGTGGCTGGCCTGGCTGCAGTTCGCGCTGTGCGTGGTCGTCGAGGTGTACGCGGCGGTGCGCGGCATCGGCGTGCCCGCCCGGGTGCCGCTGGCGGGCGGCACCCAGTCGCTGGTGCACCGGCTCGTGGTGACGGCGCTGCTGCTGTTCACCGCCACCACGGCGGTCATGCCCGCGTTCACCGGCCGGGAGCTGCACCAGCAGCGGCCGGTCCAGACGCAGGCGCAGGAGCTGCGGCCGGTGGCCGCGGTCGCCGCCGAGCCGCAGGCCGCCCCGGCCGAGCACGCCGCGCCCGCGCACGCCGACGCCCCGGAGCGGTCGTCCCGCACCACCAAGATCTACCGGGTGCAGCCGCCGGAGGGGCGGCACCACGAGAGCCTGTGGGAGATCGCCGACAAGTGCCTGGGCGACGGCCGCCGCTACAAGGAGATCTACGCGCTCAACAAGGGCCGCGTCCAGCCGGACGGCAGCCGTCTGACGATCGCCAGCCTGATCCGTCCCGGCTGGATCCTGGAGATGCCCGAGGACGCGGTGGGCGCCAAAATCATCCCCGTCGAGGAGCTCGACGAGTACTTCCGGTACGGGCACGCCGTCCCCGACAAGCCCGCGCCCAAGCCGCGTCCCGCCCCGGAGCAGGGCGCGCCCGAAAAACCCGCCGCTCCGACGCCCGCCCCTTCGACCGCCGCACCCGGGACACCATCCCCGCAGACACCGGGTCACCAGGCACCCCCCGCGCAGCCACCGGCCCACCGGACGCCCGCCCCGCAGACACCGGCGCCGCAGGCTCCGGCTCCGGCACCGTCCACGGCCAAGCCCGTCCAGACCCCCGCACCGCAGCCGTCCCAGACCAAGGCGCCCGAGACTCCCGCGCCCGCCACCTCCGCCCCCGCCACGTCCGCGCCAGCCACGTCCGCGCCCGCCACGTCCGCGCCCGCCACGTCCGCGCCCGCTACGTCCGCGCCCGCCACGTCCGCGCCGCACACGCACGCGCCTAGGCCGACCGCCGAACTGGGCGGCGGCGCCGACACCGGCGGCGCCAGCGTGCCGGGCCGCGGCGACGGCTCCGTCCTGCCGTTCGAGATGGACTGGCCGCACGGGCTCGCCGCGGCGTCGCTGCTGGCCGCCGGGCTGCTCGGCGCGCTCGGCAGGCGGCGGCGCGTCCAGATGTGGCACCGCGCGGCCGGACACATGATCAAGCGGCCGGAGGGCGCCGCCGCGCGGGCGGAGCAGGCGCTGCGGATCGGCGCCGACGAGGACGCCGCGCACCTGCTCGACCTGGGGCTGCGGCACCTGTCGCGGTCGATGGCCGCCGAAGGGCGCGCCCTGCCCACCGTCTACGCGGTGCACCTCGGCTCGGCCGGCCTCGACCTGTGGATCTCCCCGGCCGACCCGAACCCGCCCGCCCCCTGGCAGGCGTACGACGACGGCCAGGTGTGGCGGCTGCGCGCCGACGCCCTGCCCGCCCTGGAGGCGGCCGACCTCGGCGACGTCCTCGCCCCCTACCCCGGTCTGGTGTCGATCGGCACCAACCCCACCGGCCGGATCCTGGTCGACCTGGAGGCCGCGCACGGCCTGATCGCGCTGAACGGGCCGCCGGACGCGCGCCGCTCCGCGCTCGCCGCGATCGCCCTCGAACTGGCCGTCAACCGCTGGTCGGACCACATGCGCATCACGCTCGTCGGGTTCGACCGCGAGCTCGGCGCGGGCCTGGCCGAGATCGCGCCCGACCGGATCCGCGTCGTCGACACCCTGGACGAGGCCCTGCCCGAGCTGGAGGGCCGCAGCGAGGAGGTGCGGCAGGCGCTGGCCGCCTCCGGCGTCGACTCGGTGCTCACCGGGCGCTGCCGCGGCCTGTTCGGCGAGGCGTGGATGCCGCACTACCTGATCATGGCGGAGCGGCCCACCGAGCGGGAGGCCGACCGGCTGGTCGCGCTGGCCCGCACCGGCACCCGGATGGCCGCCGGCTACCTGGTGGCGGGCGAGGTGCAGGGCGCCACCTGGACCTGGGAGCTGGACGCGGCGGGCCGCCTGCACGCCGGGGTGCTCGGCTTCGAGGTGCAGGCCCAGCTCATCCCGCAGGAGCACTACCGCGCCGTCGTCGACCTGTTCCGCACCGCCGGGCGCCTGGACCCGGTGCCGCTGCCCGACGTCACCGACGACAGGGTTGACGGCAGGGCCGACGACAGGGCCGCCGACAGGGGGCGGGGCGACGCGGCCGAGCCGCCCGGCACCGGGCAGTCGGCCGTGGACATCCGGCTGCTCGGCCCGATCGAGATCGACGCGCCCGGCCCGATCGACGAGAGCCGCCGCGAACTGTGCACCGAGATCCTCGTCTACCTGGCCACGCACCCGAACGGCGTGCACCCCACGGTGCTCGGCGGGGCGATCTGGCCGCGCGGCGTCAGCGCCGGCGTGCGCGACGCGTCCATCGCCCGCGTGTCGGACTGGCTGGGCCGCGACGCCCGGGGCCGCCCCAACCTGTACTACGACGAGCGGGGCCGCATCCGGCTCGGCTCGGAAGTGCGGGTCGACTGGGCGGTGTTCCGCTGGCTGGTGTGGCGGTCGGCGGCCGAACCCGCGTCCGAGACCGCCTACATGTCGTACGCGCTGGACCTGGTGCGCGGCCCCGTGCTGGCCGACCGGCCGCGCGGCCGCTACGGCTGGCTGGCGGACGACGACCTGGAGTACGAGGTGACCGCCCGCGTCATCGACGTCGCGCACCGCCTGGCCGTGCTGCGCCTGGACGAGGGCGACGCCCGCGGCGCCGTCACCGCGGCCCGCGCCGGCCTCCGCCTGGCCCCCGACGACGAGGGGCTGTGGCGCGACCTGCTGCGCGCCACCCACGCCACCGGCGACGAGACCCAGGTGCGCATGGTCGTCGACGAGATGCGCTCCCGCCTGCTCGGCCGCTCCGCCTACGACGAACTGCAGCCGGAGACCGAGGCGCTGATCGAGGAACTCGTCCCGTCCGTGCAGCGCGCCCCCGCCCGCTGACGCGGCGCGGGCCGGGTCAGCCGAGCGCGGCCGACGAGATGTCGTCCAGGACGTTCGGCCACACCTTCATGATCTCGCCCTCCGGCACCGCGAACGGCGCCGGGTCGTGGGCCCGCCACTCCTCCTCGATGATCCGCGCGGCCCGCTCGTAGGTGTCCTCGCCGTCGACCTGCCCGCCGTGCTGCTCGTGGTAGTCGTCGCTGAACAGCTCCCGGTGCCGTTCCAGCGTGTAGGCGAAGAACACCAGCGACTCGATGTCGGAGTTCATCAGATACGGCTCGTCCTCCGTCTCGGAGATCGCGTAGACCGCGCCGGACGCGCCGTCCAGCGCGATCGTGATCGGCACGGCGCCGTTGGCGTCGCCGAGGTAGTAGGCGTTCTCGAACCCGGCGGGAAGGTCCCAGCCCGCTCCGGTGAACAGGATCGAGTCGCGCAACGGCGTGAGCCCGTCGCCGATGCCCTCGTCGAACTCGATGAACTCCACCTCGCTCGCGCCCGGCACCCCCGTCTCGGCGAGGAAGGCCCGGGTGAATGCGTGCGTGACGTCAGAGGGGATCGCCTCGTCCGGGACCCGGACCACCGCGTCCTCGCCGAACACCTCGACGAGCTGCTCGCGCGTCACCCGTTCCGGCACGGCAGCCCCCTCCCGAACACCGGAGCGGACCACGGCTCAAGGTGTGAGCGGCTTCTCGGCATGGGCCCTTTCCTACCACCGACCCTCGCGATCGGCCCCGCCCGTTCTGATGCCACCCGCCTCCGATTTGAGGAGGACGGCCGTTCAGCGGAAGCGGTTGGTGCCGCCGAGGGAGTGGTGGGCGGGCTGGGGGTAGAGCAGTGCGTTCGCGGGACGGCCGGTCACCGGCAGCGTGCGGGTCGGACGGCCCGTGCGGGGCGAGAACGCGTAGACCCTTCCAGGGGCGGTGAGCCACAAGGCGGTGCCGTCCGAGGTGAGACCGGCCGGTGCCGACGCGTCGTCGTAGGGCAGGCGCCGGCGGGAAGTCACGCGGCGGGTCGCCACGTCGAGCGTGGTGAGAGAGCCGTCGCCGAGGACGTGCAGGGAACGGGAGTCGCGGCTGGGGAGAAGGCTGTGCGCCCCCGGGCCGGTGGGGATGAACCCCGTCGTCCGCAGGCCGGCGGCGTCCACCAGCCACACCCCGCCCTTCACCGGGTCGGCCACGTAGAACAGGGAGCCGTCGGGGGACAGCCGCACGTCCAGCGGATGGGAGCCGGCGGGCAGGGTCAGTACGCCGGTGGCGACGCGGCGCGCCACGTCGATCCGGACCAGCCGGCCCGGGCGGACGCAGGACAGCAGCAGCACGTCCTCGTCGGCGGACAGGTCGGCGTGGGGCGTTCCGGTGCAGGGAAGACGGAGGGCGGCGCGGGCCCGCATGGTCACCGGATGGCGGAAGACGACGCTGCGCGCGGTCACCGTCACCGCGTCGCGTCCGTGCCCGGCGAAGTAGAGGCCCTTGACTCGCGGGACGGGACGCACCCGGCCCCGGCGTCCGCTGCGCGCGTTGACCGGCGTCAGGCCGTCGCGTCCCACGATCCACAGCCACGTGAGGTTCCAGGACGGGACGACACGGCCGCGGCGCCCGCCGGGCACGGGATGGCGGCCGACGAGGCGTCCGCCGGGCAGCGCCAGCACGTCCACGGCGCCGGTCGCGGCGTTCGGCACGTACAGGCGGGGCGGCAGCGCGCGGATCGCGGGGCTCAGCACGCCCGCACGGGTGGCGGCGTACACGTCGGGCGGCGCGGTCGGCGGCTCCGCGGTCGGGCGGGGACGCGTCGCGACCGCGACCGGGGCGGGACCGCCCAGTCCGATCACCGGGTCGTCCGGCGGGCCCTCACCGGGCGGGTAGAACGGCACGGGCGACTCGCACGCCGACACCACGCAGCACGCGATCGCCGCGGCGGTCATCCGTCGTCCGGATCCTGCCAACACGGCGGGAACTGTAGCGGCGGAGCACTCGCCGTGCCCGTCCCATCACGAAACGTTTCTCAAAGCCCGGGGGGAGCCGGGGCTCAGGACGACTTTCCGATGCCGATTCCGAACTCGCGGTAGACCCGCTCCCAGAACCCGTCGCGCAGCCAGGTGCGGGCCTCCTGGTAGGGGCGCAGCGACCCGCCGAGCTCCTTCTCCGCCTCGATCAGCAGCTCCTTGTCGATGACCGGCGGCAGGATCGGGCCGGGCAGCAGGTCCCGGATGTTGTCCCGGCCCCGCTCGAAGATCCACTTCTGGGCGACGTGCTCGCCGATCTCCAGCATGTGGGCGCGGTCGGGGCCGAGCTTGCCCTCGCCCAGGCCGTGGCCCGGGGACGTGTGGTTCACCTGCCCGGAGGAGTTGGGCGCGCCCTGCCGCACCGGCGAGCCGTGGCCGAGCGCAGCGGCCGACGGCCGGACGGCCGGGGTGCGTCCTGCGAACACCTCCGACGGCGACGGGACGGGGGCGCGCGGCCCGGCGCCGTCGCGCACCGCGGCCGCGTCCGGCGGCGTCGTCGGCACCGGCAGCGCCTTGGCCTTGGTGAAGTACGGGCGCAGGAAGTCGGCCGGCAGCACCTCGACGGTGTCGGACTCCCACACGAGCCACTCGGCCTGGTTGGAGCCGTGCGTCGGCTCCACGCCCCACAGGTGGACGCGCACCCCGTAGCGCTGCGCCGCCTCCACCGCGGGCAGCATGTCCTCGTCTCCCGCCAGCAGCACCGCGTCGGTGATCGCGCGGTGCCGCGCCAGCGCCTCCAGGTCGTTGCGCAGCTGGGCGTCCACGCCCTTCTGCTGGCCCTGGGCGTTCAGGTTGCCCAGGCGCAGCTTCACCAGGGGGAGGTTGGCGATGACGCGCTGGTCGACCGTGGGCTGCTTCTTGGGCGCCGCGTCGTACCAGTAGACGCGCAGCAGCTCGCCCAGCAGCTGCTCGTCGGCGTGGCTGGTCAGCGCTTTGATGAGCTTTTCGGCGGCCACCCGGTACTCGCGCCGGGAGCTGCAGCCGAGAAGCAGGGCACCGGAGGCCGCGTAGAGGTATCCCGCGTCGACGAACACGGCGTATCGCGCGGGCTGTGGGACGAACTCCGAGGTGGCCATGGCCTTTCACCTTATTCGCGCAGGCCCTGTTCCCGTGAGTGAACCGCGGTTACATTGGCCTGCTCCTTCTAGGCTCAGCTTTCCCGGGACGGGCGTCGCACACGCGTGCGCGGCCCGCCCCGGGAGGTCCGCGCGACGCTACCGGTCGAGCGCGCGCGGCGCCAACACCTCAGGCCTGAACCGGACCCGCCGGAGGGGAAAGGACGGCGTCCCCCGCCGCGGAAGGCCCTGTCACCCGGCCGTCGTCCCCCGGCCGTCGTCCCCGGGCCGTCGTCCCCGGGCCGTCGTCACCCGGCTGTCGTCCCCCGGCCGTCGGGGTCACCTCAGCGGGAAGGCGGCCCGCCACGCCCCCGGACCGCGGTCGGGCAGCGGGCGGCGCATCATCCGGGAACGGTCGGCCCACCGCGACGCGCTCGGCCCGCTCCGCTCCGCGGCGGCAGCGGCGGCCGCCCGGGCGCGCGCGGTCAGCACCGCGACCAGCGCGGCGACCTCCTCGGGCGTCGCATCGCCCCGCACCACCTGCAGGAACGGCGTGTTCTCGGGCATCGGCCGCACCCCTCCTCCGGGACCACCTCGTCGATCGATTCGTCGATCGATCACGTCACAGCGGGATGTTGCCGTGCTTCTTCGGCGGCAGCGTCCGGCGCTTGTCGCGCAGCGCCCGCAGCGCCTTGATCACGTACGGCCGGGTCTCCGACGGCTTGATCACCGCGTCCACGTAGCCGCGCTCGGCGGCGATGTACGGGTTGGCCAGCGTGTCCTCGTACTCGGTGATCAGCTCGGCGCGCCGCGCGTCCGGGTCCTCGGCGGCGGCCAGCTCGCGCCGGTACAGGATGTTCACCGCGCCCTGCGCGCCCATCACCGCGATCTGCGCGGTCGGCCAGGCCAGGTTGATGTCGGCGCCCAGGTGCTTGGAGCCCATGACGTCGTAGGCGCCGCCGTACGCCTTGCGGGTGATCACCGTGACCAGCGGGACGGTGGCCTCGGCGTAGGCGTACAGCAGCTTGGCGCCGCGCCGGATGATGCCGTTCCACTCCTGGTCGGTGCCGGGCAGGAAGCCGGGCACGTCCACGAACGTCAGCACCGGCACGTTGAACGCGTCGCAGGTGCGCACGAACCGGGCCGCCTTCTCCGAGGCGTGGATGTCCAGCGTCCCGGCGAACTGCATCGGCTGGTTGGCGACCACGCCGACCGCGCGGCCCTCCACGCGCCCGAACCCGACGATGATGTTGGGCGCGAACTGCGCGTGCAGCTCCAGGAACTCGCCGTCGTCCAGCACGTGCTCGATGACGGTGTGCATGTCGTACGGCTGGTTGGGCGAGTCCGGGATCAGCGTGTCCAGCTCGGGGTCGGTCTCGTCGGCGTCGTCCGGCGCCTCGAACACCGGCGGGTCGGACAGGTTGTTGGACGGCAGGTAGGACAGCAGCGCCTTGACGAACTCGAAGGCGTCGTGCTCGTCGGAGGCCTGGTAGTGCGCCACGCCCGAACGGGTGGCGTGCGCGTGCGCGCCGCCCAGCTCCTCGAACGTGACCTCCTCGCCGGTCACCGTCTTGATCACGTCCGGGCCGGTGATGAACATGTGCGAGGTCTTGTCGACCATGACGATGAAGTCGGTGATCGCGGGAGAGTACACCGCGCCGCCCGCGCACGGCCCCATCACCAGCGAGATCTGCGGGATCACCCCGGAGGCGTGCACGTTGCGCTTGAAGATCTCGGCGTACAGGCCGAGCGCGACCACGCCCTCCTGGATGCGCGCGCCGCCGGAGTCGTTGATGCCGATCACCGGGCAGCCGGTCTTCAGCGCGTGGTCCATGACCTTGCAGATCTTCTCGCCGAACACCTCGCCGAGAGACCCGCCCGCGACGGTGAAGTCCTGGCTGAAGACCGCCACGTGCCGTCCGTCGATGGTGCCGTAGCCGGTGACCACGCCGTCGCCGTAGGGACGGTTCTTCTCCATCCCGAAGTTGGTCGACCGGTGCCGGGCCAGCTCGTCGAACTCCACGAACGAGCCCGGGTCCAGCAGCGCGTCGATCCGCTCGCGCGCGGTCATCTTGCCCTTGGCGTGCTGCTTCTCGACGGCACGCTGCGACCCCGCGTGCACCGCCTCGTACCGGCGGCGTTCCAGGTCCGCGATCTTCCCGGCGGTCGTGTGGATGTCGATGTCGACCGCCGGCTCCGGAGCTTCCATCGCCATGCGGGCCAGATTAACCCGCCGTCGGCGTGCGGATTCTTCCGGGGCGCCCGCCTGCGGCGACATGGCCTCCCGGGCCGCCGGACGGGCCGTCACCGGGCGGCCGCGCAAGGAACAGGCTGGTGAAGACCGGGCCTTCCGCCGCTCACTACGCTGGGCGGTGTGGTTACGAACACGCGGGACACCCTCCGTCAGGACATGCCCGAGCCGCTGCGCCGGGACGTGCGGCTGCTCGGCTCCATGCTGGGCGACAGCCTGGTCGAGTACGGCGGCCGGGAGCTGCTCGACGACGTCGAGCGGCTGCGGCACGCGGTGATCGGCGCGCGTCGCGGCGAGGTCGACATCGACGAGGTGGCCGCGCTGGTCGACGGATGGTCCCTGGAACGGGCCGTGCAGGTCGCCCGCGCGTTCACCGTGTACTTCCACCTGACCAACCTGGCCGAGGAGCACCACCGCATCCGCACGCTGCGCGAGCGCGACAGCGGCGGCGACGCGCCCGTGCGCGGCTCGATCGCCGCGGCGGTGGAGGAGATCTCCGCGACCGGCCGGGCCGAAGAGGGGGACGCCGAGCGGATCGGGCGGGTGCTGGACGCGCTGGAGTTCCGGCCGGTCTTCACCGCCCACCCCACCGAGGCGCGCCGCCGCGCCGTGGTCACCGCGATCCAGCGGATCAGCGACCTGCTGGCCGCGCTCAACGCCGAGCCGGGCGCCGGCGACCGCGCCGACCTGGAGCGCCGGCTGCGCGAGGAGGTCGACCTGCTGTGGCGCACCGCGCTGCGCAGGCGCACCCAGATGGACCCGCTGGACGAGGTCCGCACCGCGATGGCCGCGTTCGACGAGACGATCTACCGGGTGGTGCCGCGCGTCTACCGCGCCCTCGACGCCGCGCTCGACCCCGCGACCGGCGCCCGTCCGCCGCTGGCCCGCTCCTACCTGCGCTTCGGCAGCTGGATCGGCGGCGACCGCGACGGCAACCCGTACGTGACCGCGCAGGTCACCCGGGACGCGATCGCGATCCAGGCCGAGCACGTGCTGCGCGCCCTGGGGAACACCTGCGCCCGGATCGGCCGGGAGCTGACCGTCCACGCGTCCACCACCCCGCCGTCGGCGGCGCTGCGCGACCGGCTCGCCGCCGCGCGCACCGCCCACCCCGCCCGCTTCGCCGAGATCGCCAAGCGGTCGCCGGACGAGCCGCACCGGCAGTTCCTGCTGTACGCGGCCGACCGCATCGCCGCCACCCGCGAACGCGACGCCGACCTGGCCTACGCCTCCCCGGAGGAGCTGCTGGCCGACCTGCGCGTCGTCCAGGAGTCGCTGGCCGCGGCGGGCGCGGTGCGGCAGGCGTACGGCCGCGTGCAGGACTTGATCTGGCAGGTCGAGACGTTCGGCTTCCACCTGGCCGAACTGGAGATCCGCCAGCATTCGGAGGTCCACGAGCAGGCGCTGGCCGAGGTGCGCGCGGGCGGCGCGCTGAGCGAGATGACCGAGGAGGTGCTGGACACGCTGCGAGTGGTGGCGTGGATCCAGAACCGCTTCGGGGAGCGCGCCTGCCGCCGCTACATCGTGTCGTTCACCCGCTCGGCCGACGACATCGCCGCCGTGTACGAGCTGGCCGAGTCCCTCGAACAGACGCCGGTGCTGGACGTGATCCCGCTGTTCGAGACCGGCGAGGACCTGGACCGCGCCCCGGCCGTGCTGGACGGGATGCTGAAGATCCCCGCCGTGCGGCGCCGCCTGGAGCAGACCGGCCGTCGCCTGGAGGTCATGCTCGGCTACTCCGACTCGGCCAAGCAGCTCGGCCCGACCACCGCCACGCTGCGGCTGTACGACGCGCAGGAGGCGCTGGTGGCGTGGGCGGCCCGCAACGACGTGCGGCTGACGCTGTTCCACGGCCGCGGCGGGTCGCTGGGCCGCGGCGGCGGTCCGGCGGGACGCGCGATCCTGGCGCAGGCGCCCGGCTCGGTCGCGGGCGGCTTCAAGGTCACCGAGCAGGGCGAGGTGATCTTCGCGCGGTACGGGCACCCGCAGATCGCCCGCCGGCACATCGAGCAGGTCACCAACGCGGTGCTGCTGGCGTCCACCGACGCGGTGCAGGAGCGCATCCGCGCCGCCGCCGCCCGGTTCCGCCCGCTGGCCGACAAGATCAGCGACGCGGCGCGCGCGGCGTTCCGCGAGCTGATCGAGACCGAGGGCTTCGCCGAGTGGTTCGGCCGGGTCAGCCCGCTGGAGGAGATCTCCGAGCTGCGCATCGGGTCGCGCCCGGCGCGCCGCAAGAAGGCCCGGGGCCTGGAAGACCTGCGGGCCATCCCGTGGGTGTTCGCCTGGACGCAGACCCGCGTCAACCTGCCCGGCTGGTACGGCCTGGGCAGCGGACTGGCCGCCGTGTCCGACGGCGGCCGGCGGCTGGACGAGCTGCGCGAGGCCTACCGGTCCTGGCCGCTGTTCGCCGCGCTGATGGACAACGCCGAGATGAGCCTGGCCAAGGCCGACCGCGCCATCGCCGAGCGCTACCTGGCGCTCGGCGGCCGCCCGGAGCTGACCGAGCGGGTGCTGGCCGAGTACGACCGGACCCGGTCGCTCGTCCTGGCGGTGACCGAGCACGAGCGGCTGCTGGCGAACCGGCGGGTGCTCTCGCGGGCGGTGGAGCTGCGCAACCCGTACGTCGACGCCCTGTCCCACCTGCAGCTGCGCGCCCTCAAGGCGTTGCGCGCGGGCGTCGAGGACGACGCCGAACGGGAGCGTCTGGAGGACCTGCTCCTGCTGTCGGTCAACGGCGTGGCCGCGGGCCTGCAGAACACCGGCTGAACTAGGCGCCCGGGCGCGCGCCCCGCGGCCCGCGCCCGGGCGCGCGGCTCAGCTCGGCCAGTTCGGCTTGCGCTTCTCGTTGAACGCGGCGATGCCCTCGCGGCGGTCGGGGGAGAACGCCACCGACCGCCACGCGTTCTCCTCGATGTCCAGCCCGGCGTCCAGGCCGACGCCCCAGCCGAGCCGCATCGCGCGCTTGGCCGCCCGCACCGCCGTGGGCGAGTTCCCGGCGATCGTCGCGGCGATCGCCAGCGCCTCCTCCCGGGCCTTCCCGGCCGGGACGCGCCGGTCCACCAGGCCGTACTTCTCGGCCTCGTCGACGCCCAGGCGGCGTCCGGTCAGCACCAGGTCGGCGGCCCGTCCCACGCCCAGCCGGCGGATGGCCAGCTGGGTGCCGCCGCCTCCGGGCACGAGCCCGACGCTCACCTCGGGGAGGCCGAACACCGCGGTCTCGTCGGCCACGATCAGGTCGCACGACAGGACGAGCTCGCAGCCGCCGCCGAGCGCGTACCCGTGCACGGCCGCCACCACCGGCTGCGGCATGTCGAGCACGCCGCGGAACGCGGCGCGCAGCACCGGCCGCTGCGCCAGCAGCTCGTCGTCGGTCATGGTCCTGCGTTCCTTGAGGTCGGCGCCCACGCAGAACGCCTTCTCGCCCGCGGCGCTCAGCACCACCGCGCGCACGGACGAGTCCGCCGCCACCTCGGCGCAGACCCGCGTCAGCCGCCGCGCCAGCGCCGAGGAGATCGCGTTGAGGGCCTCGGGCCGGTCCAGCACGATCTCGGCCACGTGCGGGTTCTCGTCGTCCCGCCGCAACGTCACTCCGTCCACGCCAGCACTCTAGGGTCTCTCCCGCGCGGCGCTGATCGCGGGGTGCGGTTGGATGGAGCGGTGAGCGAGTCACCGTACACGGACTTGGACCGGCCGCCGCTGCACGAGGGCGCGCTGCGCCGCCTGCTGGTGCGGCCGGGAGCGCTGTGGACCGACGTGCGGGTCGTCCCGGAGACCGGGTCGACCAACGCCGACCTGGCGGCCCGGGCGCGGGAGGGCGCGCCGGAGGGCACCGTGCTGGTCACCGAGCTGCAGACGGCCGGGCGCGGCAGGCTCGGCCGGCGGTGGTCGGCGCCGCCGCGGTCGGGGCTGATGTTCTCGCTGCTGCTGCGTCCGTCGGTCCCGACGGTGCGGCTGGGCTGGCTGTCGCTGCTGACCGGGGTGGCCGTCGCCACGGCGGTGCGGCACATGACCGCCTGGACGCCCCCGGCCGCCGAGCAGGCGAACGGAGCCGCCGAAAAGGGCGGGAGTCCTGTGGACGTGCGCCTCAAGTGGCCCAACGACCTGCTGGTGGGCGAGCGCAAGCTCGCCGGGATCCTGGTCGAGAAGATCGACGACGCGGCGGTCGTGGGCGTCGGGCTGAACGTCGGCCTGCGCGCCGACGAGCTGCCGGTGCCCACCGCGACCTCGCTGCACATCGAGGGCGCGACGCTCAGCGACCGGGCGCCGCTGCTGCGCGCGATCCTGCGCGAGTTCGAGGACTGGTACCGCGACTGGCAGGCGCTGGACGGCGACCCCGAGCGCAGCGGCCTGCGCACCGCCTACAAGCGGCTGTGCGCCACGCTCGGCCGGTCGGTGCGGGTGACGCTGCCGGGGGACCGGGTGCTGGACGGCACGGCCCGCGACGTGGACGCGGCCGGGGGCCTGGTGGTCGCCGCGGACGGCGAGGAGCACATGGTCAGCGCCGGAGACGTCGTCCACGTACGGTGACATTTGCGTCGATTTGCAGGAACGCCCATAAAGCGGGCGAGTCAGGTCTTTGGCGGACCGATGGCCACTTCCCGGAACGCGTCTGCCACGATATGTCGCGCAGGGAGGCGTACCGTAAGCGCACCACGAACCGCCGCCGACGTCCGGGACGTCGCCGGCAGGCGGAGGGCATGGAGATGTCTGCTGGGTTGCCGGATGGGCCGCCCGACCCCGGGCTGCCCGACCCCAAGGAGGTCGAGGAGCTCCTGTTGGGCGGGCGGCTGCGCTACACCCGCGTCGACGCCGTGCGGCTGTCCGGCGTCACCCGGGAGTTCTCCGGACGGGTGTGGCGGGCCTTCGGCTACCCGTCGATGCCGGACGAGGCCGTGGCCTACACCGAGGGGGACGTGGCCGCGCTCATCCGGCTCAAGCGCCTGATCGACGAGGGCGTGCTGGACGAGGACTCGGTCGTGCGCATGGTGCGGGCCTTCGGGCAGACCATGGCCCGCCTGGCCGAGTGGCAGATCAACCTGCTCACCAGCATGCTGCGCCGGGGCGACTTCGGCGACCCTCCGCCGGCCGAGGCGATCCAGTCGATCGTCGACATCGCCGACAAGTACCTGGACGACTTCCAGCCGCTGGTGGTGCACGCCTGGCGGCGCCAGCTCGCCGCCGCCGGGACGCGGGCGCTGGCCTCGGCCGCCGCCCGCGACGGCGACCAGTCCGGCCCGGCCACCCGCAGCCCCACCACGGTCGGCTTCGCCGACATGGTGTCGTTCACCCAGGTCAGCCGGGAGCTGGAGGAGCTGGAGCTGGCGCGGCTGGTGGAGCGTTTCGAGGAGACCGCCTCCGACATCGTCGCCGCGTGCGGCGGTCGGCTGGTCAAGACGCTGGGCGACGAGGTGCTGTTCTGCGCCGACGACCCGGCGGTCGGCGCGGAGATCGCGCTGAGCATCGCCGCCGCCGTCAAGGACGAGACCGAGGTGCCGGACGTGCGGGTGGGCGTGGCCTACGGGCCGGTGCTGCCGCTGATGGGGGACGTGTTCGGCACCACCGTCAACCGCGCGGCCCGGCTGACCGCGCTGGCCCGGCCCGGCACCGTGGTGATCGACGCGGAGCTGGCCGCCGAGCTGCGGGACGAGCCCGCGTTCCAGACCACCCGGATCGTGCGGCGCCCGGTCCGCGGCCTGGGCATCATCCAGCCGTACGTGCTGCGTCGCATGTCCCCCAACGGCTCCCGCCCCTCGTCCGCCTGACCCGCCCGCGGGTCCCGCGCGGCCGTCCGGCGGGGGACGGCGCCCCGGGTGTCTCCTCGGACGGGAAGACGTCGGCCTCGCGCATGCCCTGGACGGCCGGCTCCCGTGAGATGACGAGCCGCCGCCGAGGGTACGAGCAGCGGATGCGGCTCGGCCTCCAGCTCGGTGACGGTCGCGGCGGCGCGGCGACCTGGCGGGGCCCGCTCGCCGTCGCGGTGGTCACCGAGGCGCTCGGCGTGGACGGCGTGGACGCGCGCATCCGAGACGGCACGGGCGATCCTGCCGGAATCCACCAGGCTCCAAACGCACACCGTCGGCGCCGACGTGCGGTCCGCGCGCGGCGCGGGGCGTCGAACCACGGACACTCGCGTGACCGAAACGTCCGGGCGGGCGCGACGGCGCTCGTGCGTTACGGAAGGAAGGTCACGTCGGGCTGGGCGCGTTCTCGCCGGGAGCGTCGGTCAGGCGCAGCAGGTAGTTCTGCTCGCCGAGCGACTCGACCAGGGCCAGCTCGGTCTCCAGGTAGTCGATGTGCTCTTCCTCGTCGGCGAGGATCTCCTCGAAGATCCGGGCGGAGGTGACGTCGCCGCGCGAGCGCATCAACTCGATGCCGGGCCGCAGCCGCGCCACGGCCTCCATCTCGATCTCCAGGTCGGCGCGGAGCTGCTCCACGACCGTCTGGCCGATGCGCAGCGTGTTGAGCTTCTGGTAGTTGGGCAGGCCCTCGAGGAACAGGATGCGGTCGGTGAGCCTTTCGGCGTGCCGCATCTCGTCGATGGACTCCTCCCGCGTGTGCCGGGCGAGCCGGGTGTATCCCCAGTTCTCCTGCATCTTGGCGTGCAGGAAGTACTGGTTGATCGCGGTGAGTTCCGCGGTGAGCTGCTCGTTCAGCAGGTTGATGATGTCCTTGTCGCCTTCCATGACGACATGGTTCCACGTCCGTGTCGATGTGGACAGCACCAAATCCCTGTACGGCGTCAACCGAACCGTACAGGGCCGGACGGGAAAGGCTCGCTCAGGCCGCTGTCGGGCGGACGGTCCTCCTCTCGTCGTCGGCCTCGGTGCCGTACTGCCGGATCAGGCCGTACAGCCGCTTGGTGCACGCGCCGCAGCCGGGCTTCATGCCACAGGCCGCGCGGACCTCGCGTGCCGTGCAGGCCCCCTGTGCAAGGCAACCGCGAACGTCGTCCTCCGTGACGGCGTAGCAGATGCAGACGTACATGCGGCGGGGGACCTTCCTCGCTGACCTCTCCGACACTTGGCGGCACCGCGCGGATGCCAACTTAGGCTGCCCTCAATAAGGTAAGGCATGCCTAAGATAGTGGAAAGATGTCCGGTCTGACCAGAGGAATCACGATCGGTGTGACCTACCTCGCACAAGGTCCGGCTGGTTCGACCAGGTGTGCAGGCGACTCAGAGCACCGTCGACCGGACGCATCACAGGGTGGGCAGAGGGGGTCGATCGTCCAGGTCTGAGAACGTGGTGCAAGGCGCGACCGCACCCCCGACCAGCAGGATGGATGAGAGCCCTGTAGAGGCTCGCATACGCCTCGCAACTGAAGCTATACGCGTCGTGGCCCTTTCGCGTCTCTCTGGCGCTCTCAGCGGCTGCGGCGGGCGTCCTGGCGGTCTGCGCCCCCTCGCGCCGACCATCCGACAGCCCGCTGAGTTGCGCAAACGTGGCGGATAGAACGAATCGGCCCCTCTCGTGCCGATGGCCGAATCCACGGTCGTCGACTCACCCACCTCCACCCGACGGCCTCCTGCTCCCCGCCGACCGCCTCGCCGCCGTCGCCACGCGAGGACGGCGTGGATCGAGGCAGCCGTAATGCCGGTGCAGCTTGGGTCCCCTGCGTTCTCTCGCCGGAAGCAGGCCCGGGAGCGGGCCGCCCAGGCTTCGTCCCCGATGACGGCGAAGTCCTACCTGGACTCCGGCTGCGCCCGGGGCTGCCGCGGCTGTCCTTGCACGGCTGCGCCTTGCTCGTGAGCGCGCTGCTTGGCCGCGCGCGGTTTCGCGCTGACGCGGGACAAGGCCGACGGGCGGCTCCGTCAGGGCGAGCATCGGCGCCCGGTCGACCGGAGCCGAGGGCGACCATGATCCCGAGAGTGGGACGACCCTCGTCCGCCCGTATGAGCGGCCCGTTCTGGTCGCGCAGGACGTCCTCCGACGGCGCAGATGCGCGGCCGCCGTGCGCCTGCCGAGACCCATGATCCACAGGCTGTGGAAAACTTTCGGGATTTCTTCCTGGACTGGGACGAAGTCCACGAGGCCCGCCACACTGACCTGCTCGGATGGCGAAGCCTCTTCGGCGCGTCGTGGCGATCTCGCCTGGCGGTGCCCTGGTCGACGGCGACCGCGAGGGATTCGCAAAGGCGGGTCAATGGCGTGAGTAGGGGTGGATTGCTCATTTCGGGCGTTCGTGGCCGCGCGCGGGGGCGGGTGCCGGCGCGTGACTCGTTCGGTCGCCTTCGCGTGCGACCGCTTGACCGCCGCGCGACCCTCGGACTCCATCGTAGTGACAGTCGGTGACTGGGGCGTTACGCCCGAGTGAGTCCTGATTAGTCGTGATTCCTGCGTGTTCGAGGATGTACTACGTGTGGCAAACCGCAGGTCAAGAGCGTGGAGGGTGCCGGGAAACGTTCATGAATGGTCATACGATCGACACATGACCTCAGTACTGCTCGCCGAGGACGACACGTCCATCTCCGAGCCCCTGGCTCGCGCGCTGCGGCGCGAGGGGTACACCGTGGAAGTCAGCCCGGACGGCCCGCAGGCGCTGGAACGGGCGCTCGGAGGCGGCGTGGACCTCATCGTGCTCGATCTCGGACTGCCCGAGCTCGACGGCCTGGAGGTGGCGCGCCGAGTCCGCGCCGAAGGCCACGGCGTGCCCATCCTGATCCTCACCGCCCGTGCCGACGAGGTGGACACGGTGGTCGGGCTGGACGCGGGCGCCGACGACTACGTCACCAAGCCCTTCCGGCTCGCCGAGCTCCTGGCGCGGGTCCGCGCCCTCCTGCGCCGCGGCAGCACCGAGACTCCGATCGTGCAGGGCGTGCGGATCGACGCCGAGTCGCGTCGCGCCTGGATGGGCGACCAGGAGCTCCAGCTGACCACCAAGGAGTTCGACCTCCTGCGCGTCCTGGTGCGCGACGCCGGCAAGGTGGTGACCCGCGAACAGATCATGCGGGAGGTGTGGGACACCAACTGGTGGGGCTCCACCAAGACGCTCGACATGCACATCTCCTGGCTGCGCCGCAAGCTCGGGGACGACGCCGGCAGCCCCCGCTACATCACCACGGTGCGGGGCGTCGGCTTCCGGTTCGAACGCGGCGACTAGAACCCGGCCGCCATGAGCCCGCGGTTCCGCGGTCCGCGCCGGGCCGGGTTGTCGCATGCCCGGCGGGAGCTTCGAGCGCGCCAGGACGCGCCGGCCCGCCGGGGGAGTGCGTTCGTGCCCGGGGCCCGCCGGCGTCGCCGCCCGTTCCCGTGCCGCACGGGGTCCGCCCGCGCGGCGCACGCGGCGTGCGCGCGCTGCGCGCCGTGCGTGCGCGCACAGGGCCGGGCCCGTGACCGTCCATGCGGAGGAGGGACCGCGTGATCATGGCTTCGTCCCCGAAGGAGCCCTGATGAGGCGCCGACTGCTCCTGTCGACGCTCGCGGTGGCGGTCGTGGCGATCCTGCTGCTCGGCATACCCCTCGCCTACGCCACGCACAAGCTGATCTACGAGGAGGCCCGGCAGTCGCTGGAACGCGAGGCCGGATCCATCCTGGGCGGCGTCGGATTCAGCCTGGAGTCCGGCCAGCCGATCAGCGCGCAGAAGATCGCCCAGGAGTATCCGGGCCGGTTCATCACGATCACCCTGCCGGGCAACCGGATGGTGACGGCGGGCGCGCGTCCGCCGCGCGGCACCGAGCTGCTCACCGCCACGGCCGCCGCCGGGGGCGCGCACGTGCAGGTGTCCCAGGAGGCCCGGGAGGTGCGCGACGCCGCGCTGCGCCAGCTGCTGCTCATCGGCACCCTGGCCGCGCTGGGCGTCGCGGTGACCGTGGGCCTGGCCATGGTGCAGGCCCGCAAGCTCACCCTGCCGCTGATCGACCTGGCCGAGACCGCCGACCGGCTGGGCAGCGGCAACGCCCGGCCGCGCCGCCGCAGGTACGGCATCCCCGAGGTCGACCGCGTCGCCGAGGTCCTGGACCGCAGCGCGGTGCGGATCGCCGACCTGCTGGCGGCCAGCCGGGAGTTCGCCTCCGACGCCAGCCATCAGCTGCGCACCCCGCTGACCGCGCTGTCCATGCGGCTGGAGGAGATGATCGAGGCGGCCGACTACCCCGACGTGGTGCGCGAGGAGGGCGCGGCCGCGGTCACGCAGGCCGAGCGGCTGGTCGCGGTGGTCGAGCAGCTGCTGGCCCGGTCCCGGCACGACCGGACCGGCGCGGCGGTGCCCTCGAAGATCGACGGCATCATCGCCCAGCAGGTGGAGGAGTGGCGGCCCATCTTCCGCCGGGACGGCCGCGACATCCGCATCACCGGGCAGCCCGGCCTCATCGGCATGACCAGTCCGGAAGGGCTGTCCCAGATCATCGCCACGCTGCTGGACAACTCCCTGGTGCACGGCGCCGGCACCGTCACGATCACCACGAAGCAGGGGGCGAGCTCGGTGGTGGTCGAGGTCGGCGACGAGGGGCCGGGGATCCCGCCGGAGCTGGAACCGCGGATCTTCGAACGCAGCGTCACCAGCGGCAAGGGCACGGGGCTCGGGCTGTACCTGGCCCGGTCGCTGGCGGTGGTGGACGGCGGGCGGCTGGAGCTGATCCAGGCCCGCCCGGCGGTGTTCGGGGTGTTCCTGCGGCAGGCGTCGGAGGCGCGGCTGGCGGAGGAGCGGGTGGTCAGCGGCCCGGTCTGACGGCCGTGCGGCGCGCCCTCTCGGCGGCCCGGCCGTTCACCGCCTGCCCGTTCACCGTCTGCCCGTTGACCGTCTGCCCGTTCACCGCCTGCCCGTTGAACGTCCCGTCCACGCGGGCGGGGTGGACGGAGTCGTCGACCGGCGCACCGGCGGCCGGAGCCGTGCGGACGGGCGTCCCGGCGGAGGCGGGGGAGCCGCCCGCCTCGGGAAGCCCGGACGCCGGGTCCACCTGCGGCGCCGTCACGGGCAGGAACACCCACTTCTTGTACGACCAGAAGCGGAACAGCGTCGCCACCCCGGTGCCGATGATCAGCGAGGCGTTGTAGGCCAGCGCGCCGTTCAGCCCGAGCACGTAGTAGGTGAACCCGATCACCAGCTGCGTGATCACCAGGCCGACGCCGTTCAGCGCGAAGAACAGCACGTACTCGCGGCCCATCCCGGTGCGGTCGCGGTGCCGGAACGTCCAGTAGCGGTTGGCCAGGTAGGCGAACGTGGTGGCGACCACGGTGGCGATGCCGTTGGACGACAGCGGGCCCATGCCCAGCCCGGAGTGCAGCGCGTTGCCCACGGCGACCGTGATGACGAACGCCGCCGCGCCCACGCTGCCGAACTTCGCGAGCTCGTGCACGATGTGCGCGAAACGTCGGTAGAGATTGACGACCAGGCTCACGAAGGGGAACCGTCCTCTCGGACTTCGGATGCTGGGATCGGGCTCACCGGCACGTGGCCCGGAGCCCCGCGCTCACGCCGGGGCCAAAACGAGAATAGACGCATGGTGCCCGTGAGACGTCAGAAGCTGAACGTTCGTCCTACCCGGGTCAGTTCCTGCCCCTGGGAAAGGACATCACACCCCATCGGATGCCTGGAACGCCGCGTCGGTTCATTTGTCGCCGCCCGATAGCCTTTGCCCGTGAAGCATCCAGCTCAGACGCCGGTTGTCGGAATGGTGGGCGGCGGCCAGCTCGCCCGCATGACCCACCAGGCGGCGATCTCCCTGGGAGTGCCTCTGCGGGTGCTGGCCCGCGACCCGGACGACGCGGCCGCGCAGGTCTGCGCCGACGTGCGGATCGGCGACGAGCGGTCCCTCGACGACCTGCGCGCCTTCGCCAAGGACTGCGACGTGGTGACGTGGGACCACGAGCACGTCCCCCAAGAGCTCATCAAGGCCCTGGAGGAGGCGGGCACGCCCTGCCGCCCCGGCTCGGCCGCCCTCCTGCACGCCCAGGACAAGCTCGTCATGCGCGAGCGCCTGTCGTCGTTCGGCGCGCCGTGCCCGGCCTTCGCGCGCGTGCCGCGCGAGGAGCCGCTGCCGTTCCTCGAGTCCTTCGCCCGCGAGCACGGCCTGCCGGTGGTGGTCAAGGCGACCCGGGGCGGCTACGACGGCAAGGGCGTCTGGGTGCTGAACGACCTCGACCGCGACGCGCGCGAGCTGGTGGACCGGCTGCTGGCCGACGGGGTGGACCTGCTCGTCGAGGAGCACGTGGCGTTCCGCCGGGAGCTGGCGGCGATGGTCGCCCGGTCCCCCTACGGCCAGGGCGCCGCGTACCCGGTCGTGGAGACCGTCAACCGCGACGGCGTCTGCCACGAGGTGATCTGCCCCGCGCCCGGCCTGGACGACGACACCGCGGCCGAGGCCCACCGCCTGGCCCTCGACATCGCCGAGCATTTCGACGTCACCGGGATCCTGGCCGTCGAGCTGTTCGAGACCGACGGCGGCCTGGTCGTCAACGAGCTGGCGATGCGGCCGCACAACTCCGGGCACTGGACGATCGAGGGCGCCCGCACCTCGCAGTTCGAGCAGCACGTGCGGGCCGTCCTGGACCTGCCGCTCGGCTCCACCGAGGCCACCGCCCCGTACGTGGTCATGGCCAACGTGTTCGGCGGCGGCCCGGACGACGGCGCGGACGCCGTCTACGCCCGGTACGTGCACGTCATGGCGCACGACCCCGCGGTGCGGGTGCACATGTACGGCAAACGGCCCCGGCCCGGACGCAAGATCGGCCACGTGACCGCGCTCGGCGACGACCTGGACGAGGTCCGCGCCCGCGCCCGTCACGCCGCCGACTACCTGCGCTGGGGCCCCGCGATGAAGGAGCACGCATGACCGGCCCGGTGGTGGGCGTCGTGATGGGCAGCGACTCGGACTGGCCGACGATGAAGGCCGCCGCCGAGGCGCTGGAGGAGTTCGGCGTGCCGTACGAGGCCGACGTGGTCTCCGCGCACCGCATGCCGCACGACATGATCGCCTACGGGACGGACGCGGCGTCCCGCGGCCTGCGGGTGATCATCGCGGGGGCGGGCGGGGCGGCGCACCTGCCGGGCATGCTCGCCTCGGTGACGCCGCTGCCGGTGATCGGCGTGCCGGTGCCGCTCAAGCACCTGGACGGCATGGACTCGCTGCTGTCCATCGTGCAGATGCCCGCCGGGGTCCCGGTCGCCACGGTCGCCGTCGGCGCCGCCCGCAACGCCGGCCTGCTGGCCGTCCGCATCCTGGCCGCGTCCGACGAGACGCTGCGCGCCAAGATGGCGGACTTCCAGAAGGAGCTGTACGCCCAGGCCAAGGCGAAGGGCGCCCGCCTGCGCGAGACCCTGGGGCGCGACTAGC
>NZ_BCQU01000100.1:0-23599 GCF_001552235.1 Actinomadura rubrobrunea NBRC 15275
CGGTCGCCGGGGCGTCCGCCGTCGCGCTCGCGCTCGTCGCCGCCGGCGGCGACGGCGGGCACGGCGCGGCCGCGGCGCGCTTCCCGCACGACGCGGACACCCTGCTGGCCGCCGGCGCCGGGAACCTGGAGAGCTCGGCGTCGTTCCGGCTCACCATGCGGGTCGCCATGCCCGGCGTCGGCGGGCGCGCCGCCCATCGGATGGACATGACCGGCGTGTGGGACGCGCGGCGGCCCGCGGGCCGCATGGACGGCGTCCTGGAGAACGCCCGCGCCACCGTGCTGTCGATCGAGGGCACCGAGTACGTCTCGCTGCCCGCGTCGCTGCGGCGCCGGACGGGCCGCGCCTGGCTGCGCGCCGCCCGCGGCACCCGCACCTTCGCGGTGTTCCCCGACGTGCACCGCGTCGCGACGATCCTGCGCACCGCGCGGCGCGCCACCGCGTCCGGCGCGCCGGGCGGCGCCTGGCACGTGCGCGGCGAGATCGACCGCGCGGCGGCGCTCGCGGCGATCCCCGACCCGGCGCTGAAGGAGTTCGTGCGGCTGCTGCCGTCCCGCACCGGCCTCGACCTGTGGACCGACGACGCCGGGCGGCCCGCGCGCATCCGGCTCACCATGCCCGCCGAGCGGCGGCCCGGCACCGGATCCGTCACGCCGTCCGAGGGCGCGGCGCCCAAGGGAGAGTCCGGGGTCGAGGCCGAGCGACGGGCCGACGACGAATCGTCCGAGGCCGCGACGATCGAGGGCACGGTCGAGCTGTCGGCCTTCGGCGCCCGACCGCGGGTGGCCGAGCCGACCGCCGACCAGATCCTCACCTCCCCTCCCAAGGGGACCACGTGACGGCGCGGCCCGGACCGCGGACCGCGCCGTCCGCACCGTGCTCGGCGGCCCGCCCGGGCGCACCGGGCGGACCGCCAGGCCACCGTCCCCCCGGCCGCGTCAGCTCCCACTACGGACGGCCGGCGCGGGTGGCCTTCGCCCCTCTGTCGCCCCACCGACCCGGAAAGGTTGCCGAACACCGATGATCCGCCTCTGTCCGCCCACCCCCCACCACCGAGGAGGACACCGATGAAGAAGGCCGCGCGCCGCGGCATCGCCTCCGGAGCCGCAGCGCTGATGCTGTCCGCCGGGGCGGTCGCCATGGCGGCCCCCCAGGCGGCCGCCGCCGAGGCCTGCACGGTGAGCTACAAGGTCAACACGTGGAGCGGCGGCTTCACCGCGACCCTGTCGGTCACCAACCTGGGCGACGCGCTGAAGAACTGGACGCTGGAATGGGACTTCCCCGGCGACCAGAAGGTCACCGGCAGCTGGAACACCCATGTCGCCCAGACCGGGCGGCACGTCGCGCTGAGGAACGTCGCCCACAACGCCTCGCTCGCCAAGGGCGCCACGGTCACGCCCGGCGTCCAGGGGACGCACTCGGGCGCCGTCACGATGCCCACCGCGTTCAAGCTGAACGGCAGGACCTGCGCCGTCGTCCCGTCGTCCGCCGCCCCGGCGGTCCGGTCGGCCGACGCGCGGGCGGCCGCCGAGCGGGCCGCCGACCGCGTCGACAACCCGTACCAGGGCGCCAAGGTCTACGTGAACCCCGACTGGGCGGCGAAGGCCAGCGCCGAGCCCGGCGGCGACCGCGTCGCCGACCAGCCCACGGGCGTGTGGATGGACCGCCGGGCGGCGATCACCGGCACCAACGGCGCCCGCGGCCTGCGCGAGCACCTGGACACCGCGCTGCAGCAGGGCGCGAACCTCGTCCAGGTCGTCATCTACAACCTGCCCGGCCGCGACTGCGCCGCGCTGGCGTCCAACGGCGAGCTCGGGCCGGACGACCTGGACGTCTACCAGACGGAGTTCATCGACCCCATCGCGGAGATCTTCCAGGATCCCAAGTACGCCGATCTGCGGATCGTGACGGTCGTCGAGATCGACTCCCTGCCGAACCTGATCACCAACGTTTCTCCGCGTCCGACCGCCACTGAGAATTGCAACCGGATGAAGGAGAACGGGAACTACCAGAAGGGCATCGCTTACGCCCTCCGCACGTTCGGCGCGATTCCCAACGTCTACAACTACATCGACATCGGCCACCACGGCTGGCTCGGCTGGGACGACAACTTCCAGCCGACCGTCGACCTGCTCGCCCAGGTCGCGCGCGACTCCGGCTCGATGGCGAACGTGCACGGGTTCATCACCAACACCGCCAACTACGGCGCGCTGACCGAGCCGTACTTCAGCATCAACGACACCGTCAACGGCAGGTCGGTGCGCGAGTCCACGTGGGTGGACTGGAACCGCTACGTCGACGAGCTGTCGTACGCGCAGGCCATGCGGCGGGCGCTCGCCCAGGCCGGGTTCGGCGACGGCACCGGCATGCTGATCGACACCTCCCGCAACGGCTGGGGCGGCTCCGACCGTCCGACCGGGCCGGGCCCGCAGACCGACGTCGACGCCTACGTCGACGGCGGACGCCTGGACCGCCGCATCCACCCGGGCAACTGGTGCAACCAGGCGGGCGCCGGCCTCGGCGAGCGTCCCACGGCCGCCCCGGCGTCGGGCATCGACGCCTACGTGTGGATGAAGCCGCCGGGCGAGTCCGACGGCTCCAGCACGGAGATCCCCAACGACGAGGGCAAGGGGTTCGACCGGATGTGCGACCCCACGTACGAGGGGAACGAGCGCAACAACTTCAACAGGTCCGGTGCGCTGCCCGACGCGCCGCTGTCGGGGCACTGGTTCTCCGCCCAGTTCCAGGAGCTGATGCGCAACGCGTACCCGCCGCTCTCCTGATGCGGTGAGTTGATCGGAAGGGCCCGGCGCACCCCCCGCGTCGGGCCCTTCCACGCGTGTCCGCCCGCACCGCGCAGGCGGTCGGACACGTCCACCGCGGGAGGAGTGTCCCGTATCGGCCCGGCGCGAGGGAAGAGATCGTTGATCCGGGCTTTCCGGCGATTGATACGTTCGTCGTATGACCGACCGGGGCACCGAAATGCCGCTCGCCGGGCGTCAGAACGCGCCGAGCGCACAGCAGCTGCACCTCTTCCTCACCCTGGCCGAAGAGCTGCACTTCCGCCGCTCCGCGCAGCGGGTCTTCATGTCGCAGGGCGCGTTCTCCCAGCAGATCAGCGCGTTGGAGCGCCGCCTGGGCGTCGAGCTGGTGGAGCGGACGACCCGGCGCGTGTCCCTCACCCGCGCGGGCGCGGAACTGGTCCCGTACGCCCGCGCGGTGCTGGACGCCGTCGACGCGCTGCAGCGGGCCGCCGAGCGCCACCGGCGCGGCGCCTGCGGCCGCGTCGTCCTCGGCTCGTTCGAGGCCGTCACCGCGGTGCCGCCCATCCCGGCGGTGCTGAACCGGCTGCGGGAGCGGCTGCCCGGCCTGGACCTGCGCGTGCTGCGCATGGGGTTCGCCGAGTCGCCGCAGGCGATCCTGGACGGGAAGGTCGACGCGGCGTTCGTCTTCCTGCCGATGCCCGCCGGCATCCAGACGCTGCCGCTGGCCACCGGGCCGCGCTGCGTGGTGATGTGCGCCGACGACCCGCTGGCCGGCAAGGACGCGGTGTCGCTGGCGGACCTGGCCGACCGGCCCAGCATCGGCTTCTCCCCCAGCGTGCCCAAGGCCTACCGGGACTTCTGGTCGGTCGATCCGCGCCCCGACGGCAGCCCCGTGCGCTACACCTCGCACCACGTCACCGACTACGAGTCCGCCCTGTCGTTGATCGCGCTCGGCGAGGGGATCCAGTTCCCCCCGGCGCTGGCCCGGGAGCTCTACCCGCGGCCCGGCGTGGCGTACGTCGACGTGACCGACCTTCCGCCGTGGACGAGCGCGCTCGCCTGGCTGCCGGAGAACCGCGACCGGCCCGCCGTCGCCGCCCTGCGCCAGGCCGCCCACGCCGTGCTCGGCGAGGCCGGCGGCGGCCCGATCCAGCTGTGACGCGCCGGGCGGCGCGGCGCGGGCTCGTCGCGGCACGCGGTCGGACGGTCTGAACCCCGGCCCTCGTCGAGGACGGCGCCGGCGGCCCGTCTGCCACCCTTTTGGTGGCCTCCTCACCTGACGTTGGGTTTCGTCACCGCTGGTCACGGTAGGTAGCCATCGCGATCCAGAACGTGTCTGGCGCGAGGAGGAGAAATGACGTACGCCACCATCCAGCCCGAGCAGGCCGGCATCCAGCAGGCCATGGCGCCGCAGCAGCAGCCGTGGCAGGCCGGCCAGCAGTCGTCCTGGCAGATCGCCCAGCAGTACCCGCTGCTCCACCAGCTGGTCGCCAACGCCGTCCAGCAGGCCATGTCCCAGCAGGGCCAGCACCGGTGGAGCATGATGGCCCAGCAGCACCCGGAGATGCACCAGATGGCCGACCCGTGGGCGCAGCTGGTCCAGCATCTGGTGTCCAACGCCGTGTGGCAGGCCGCCCAGCAGGGCCGGCACATGGCCATGCAGCCCTGGCAGGCGGGCCAGGCCTGGCAGTCGCAGCAGCCGTGGCAGGCCTGGCAGCAGGCGTGGCAGCAGCCGTGGCAGGCGGGCCAGCAGTGGTCCTGGCAGATCGCCCAGCAGTACCCGCTGCTCCACCAGCTGGTCGCCAACGCCGTCCAGCAGGCCATCTCCCAGCAGGGCCACCAGCCGTTCGGCGGCGCCTGGTCGTCCCTTTCCGGTCAGCAGAGCCAGGTCGGTCAGCAGCAGCCGATGATGGGCGCCTACTGAGAAGGGCAGCCGATGTCCGCTAGCAATGGGGGCGCGCCGGGCTTCGGTCCCATGCCGGCCCTGGCCCCGCACGTGCCCGGACCCGCCGGCGGGATCGCGCTGGGGGCGCTCCGGATGGAGTGCGCGACGGCGCTGCAGCACCTGTACGGATGGCTGCAGGCCGCGATCCCGCAGCAGCCGCAGCTCGCGACCGTGATCCCGTCGCTGGTCCAGGCGGTGCAGCTGTACCGGGCCGGTCAGGACGACGCGTGCGCCGCACAGCTGCAAGCGGTGATCGTCCAGTTGCATCAGACACGCGCCGCGCGGCCGTCGCTGCCGCCGCTGTAGGCGCTCGGGAAGGGGCCCGGGCCGGGTGCAGCCCGCCCGGGCCGCTCGACGACCGGCATGCGATCGCAGCGTCGCCGGGTCACTGACACATCCGCACCGATCGGGGAGAGGCAGTCGACATGCCCAACGGGACAAGGCAGCCCAGGAACGGGACCACGGCTCGGTCGCGCGCCCGCAGCACCAAGCCCGCATCCGCTCGCGCCCCCGCCCGGGCTGTCGAGCAGCGGCCCAGGCGGTACATGGTGGCCGCGCCGCCCGCGCCGCAGCCGGACGGCGCGGGGATGGCCGCGCCGCCGCTCGACACGCCGCCCCTGGAGAAGCTGCTCGACGACGATCCTCAGGTGCGCGTGCTGCGCCGGATCCCGGGCGCCGACGCCGACCGCGGCGCCGCGACGCCGCGGCCCCCGTTCCCCGACATCGTGGTCGCGGAGATGACGCTGGACCACGCCCGCGAGCTGCACCGGCGGCATCCGCAGCTGCACATCGAACGCGACCGGCTGCTCTCCTGCGCCGACGCCTCCCCCGTCCCGCGCGAGCCCGCCCAGGCCGCTCCGGCGGGCGAGGGCGTCACCCTGTCGTTCCTGGTCCAGGACAGCGACGGCGGTCCGGTGGAGGACGCCGTCGTGATCGTGACCGGGTCCCGCTGGCCGGGGCACGGCGTCACCGACGCGAGCGGGCGGACGACCGTCGCGCTGCCCGGCGAGGCCCCGGAGACGATCCGCTCCGTGGTCGTCCGGCCGGCGCGCGGCTTCTGGACGCGCCGACTCGACCGGCCCGCGCTCGCCCCCGACCGCGACAACCTGATCACGCTGGACCGGCTGGCGGACTCCTTCGAGGGCTTCCCGGCCCAGCAGATGTTCGGCTGGGGGCAGCAGGCCATGCAGCTGCACCGGCTGCCGCCGACGTTCCGCGGCGCCGGGGTCAAGGTCGCGATCATCGACTCGGGGGCCGCCGCCGCCCATCCCGACCTGCGCGGCGAGATCGCCGCGGGGCTCGACCTGGTCGACCGCGGGCAGCGCGGCTGGGCCGTCGACACGGTGTTCCACGGCTCGCCGTGCGCGGGGATCGTCACCGCCGCCGACACCGGCCACGGCGTGATCGGCTGCGCGGTGGAGGCCGAGGTGCACGCGTGCAAGGTCTTCCCCACCGGGCGGTTCAGCGACCTCATCGAGGCCCTCGACTACTGCATCGACCACGAGATCGACGTGGTGCACCTGGGCGCGGGCTGCTCCCGGCCGTCCCGGCTCGTCGCCGCCAAGATCGACCAGGCGCGGCACGCGGGCGTGGCGTGCGTGATCGGCGCGGGCGACGACGGCGGGGCGGTGACGTTCCCCGGCACCCTGCCCACCGTCCTCACGGTGGCCGCCATCGGCAAGACCGGCACGTTCCCCCCGAGCAGCGCGCACGCCGCGGAGGTGGCCGGGCCGCGCACCGTCGAGGGCTACTTCTCCCCGCGGTTCACCTGCCGCGGACCCGAGGTGGACCTGTGCGCCCCGGGGGTGGCCGTCCTGTCGGTGGCGCCGCCGGACGGATACGCCGTCCGGGACGGCTCGTCGCTCGCCGCGGCGCACGTCACCGGCCTGGCGGCGCTGGCGCTGGCGCACCACGGCGACTTCCGCAACGGCTTCGGGCGGCGCGACGCCGCCCGGGTGGACCACCTGTTCCGGCTCATCAAGAGCAGCTGCATGCCCCTCGACCTGGGCGATCCGCACCGCACCGGGGCGGGGCTGCCCGACGCCATGCGCCTGCTGGGCCCGGCGCTGGCGGGCATCCCGGGACTGCCCAGCGAGGTGCTCAACCTGCTCGACCAGCTGACCGCCGAGATGATCCAGGCGGGCCTGCTGCAGCCGCCGCCGATGCCCGCGCCCGAAGGCCAGGCCCGGACGCGGCCGGCCGCCGCGGCCGCCCGGGCCGAGCAGGGCGAGTCGGGCCACACCGCCCTGGCCTGGCTGGCCGAGGAGATGCGCATGGCCGGGCTGCTCGTCGAGGACCCGCCGGACCTGCTCGACTGACGTCGCGCGCACGGGTGCGCCCCTTCGCCGCCGGCGAGGGGGCGCACCGCCTTCGCTAGGACGGGAAGAGCCACTCCAATGCGGTCAAGCTTTTGGCGAGGTACCGGTCCTTGCCGGTCTCGATGCCGTACGCCATGTCCTCCAGGACGCCGCACCGGGCGTAGAACCGCGCCCTCCGTTCGATCTCACCGCCGCCGTAACGGCGCAGCGCCGCGTCGAGCGCCTCGGGCCCGAGATCGCGGTACAGCCTGCCGAAGTCCGCGGCCGGATCGACGATCGCCGCGTCGCTCCAGTCGATGACGCCGGTCACCCGAGCCCCGTCCACGAGCACATGCTCGATGCCCAGGTCGTTGTGGGAGAAGACCAGCTCGCGCGCGGCCTCGGGCGGCGGCGCCTCGAGGAACCTCTCCACCGCCGGGCGGTACGTGTCCGGGACGTGGGCGGCGAGCGCCTCGTACGTCCGCGCGGCCTCGTCGCGCCAGGCCCGCATCGGCTCGTCGTCCACCTCGGCGACCCCGGCGACCCGGTCGGCCGGCAGGGCGTGCAGCGCGCGCAGGAACGCGCCGAGCTCCTCGGCGACCGCGCGGGGCTCCCGCACCGACGCGTCGATCAGCGGCACGCCCGGCAGTTTGGCGTAGGCCAGGCACCCCGCCTCTTCGGCGACGAACACCGGCTCGGGCACGGGCAGCGGGGAGACGCCGGCCACGACGCCGAGCAGCTCCGCCTCCCGCCGCACCCGCGCGGCCCGGCCCGCCGCGTCGCCGCCCTTGGCGAACCGCACGATCAGTTCGCCGTTGACCACGTAGGCGGCGTTGTCCTCCCCCTCGCCGAGCACCGCGACCGACTCGACGCGATACCCGGGCAGGCGCTCCCCCACGACCGCGCGCACGTCCGGCGTCCCGGCTCTCACGGGCGCCTCTCCGACTCGCAGGCCGATCCGCCGAGGCAGGCGGGAAAGCCCAGCTCGCGCTGGGCGGCCGGATCCAGCTCGGAATCGGCGCACACAGTCCTGCGGACGTCCAGCCTGGTCACGGACGAAGGCTATCCGGCGGCCGCGACGCGGTGCCGAGCCGTCCGCGGCATGCGCGGCGGGTGGGCGCCCGCCGTTTCGTCCGTCGGTGCGCCTGCCCGCGCGTCGTGGCCATGCCGCGAAGCGGCCGCGTCCTCCCGCCTCCGGTCGCGGGAGGACGCGGCCATCCCTGGAGGGGGTCAGATCTTGCCGACGCCGGCGCCCGCCGTCACGGTCGCCTTGACGCTGGACGCGGGCTCGGCGCTGTAGGAGTACGGGATCGCCGCCACCGAGCCGGGGTTGCGGGTGACGATCGACCCAGAGTTGACCAGGAGGTTGTTCGCCTCGCGGATGTTGCCCTCGTCGGAGTCGCCCTCCTGGATGGAGGTGGGGCGGCGCACGTTCTCGAAGTAGTTGCCCTCGACGAACACGCCCGCGTCCATGGTCGACGCGACGCCGTAGCTGCCGATGTCGCTGTAGTAGTTGTTCAGCACGTGCACCGGATTGGCGAAGCGCACGCGCGGGTGGCGCTGGTTGGTGCCCTGGAACCAGTTGTGCACGTAGGTCACCCGCAGGTGGCCCCGGTCCTGCGAGGCGTTGCCGTCGGAGTGGCCGACCAGCGACGTCTTGTCGTGGTCGTGGAACCGGTTCCACGACACGGTGATGAAGTCCGAGCCGCGCTTGATGTCGAGCAGGCCGTCGTCGGCGCCGGACAGGTCGTTGTGGTCGATCCAGATGTTGGTGGAGCCGTCCTGCACGTTGATGGCGTCGTCGTCGGCCCCGGTGAAGGTCAGGTTGCGGATGATGACGTTGCGGACGCCGTCGAGGTCCAGGCCGCCGCCGGTGATGCGGCCGTTGGCGCCCACACCGATGATCGTCTTGTCGGACGCGACGTCCTCCATGCCGGACAGCGCGATCGTGCCGTCCACGCGGATGACGTACCGGCCGGACGCCTGCGCGTACCGCAGGAACTGCGAGGCGTTGGTGACGGTCACGGTGGTGCCGCCCGCGCCGCCGGTGGTGCCGCCGTTCTGGGCGGCGTAGCCGACGGGGCTGTTCTCGGCGGCGGCGACGGGACGCGCGTCGGTCCGCGTCTCGGCGGCGCCCTGGGCGCCGGCGGCCACGGTGACGCCCGCGGCGGCGACGGCTGCGGCGGCGAGACCGATCACGGTCTTCTTCATGGGGTTCCTCCTCGTGGTGGATCGCTCAGCGGACATAGACCAGCGGCTGAGCGGGGGCGGACATGCGGTCGCCGATGAAGGAGCTCGGGTGGGGCGGCTGGTTGTAGCCGGTGTTCTGCCAGGCGAGCGCGACGCGGTACTGGGTGTCGTGCTGCAGGGTGTAGATCTTGCGGTCGGTCATGTCGCGGGTCGTGTAGATGCGCAGCCGGGTGTTGTCGGTGGTGCGCCAGTCGACCTCCTCGCGCCAGTCGCCGAACAGGTCGCCGGACAGCGACGGGGTGGCCTTGGTGCCGTTGTTGGACGCCACGCCCGACCCCGTCAGCAGGCGGGTGTCGGCGTCGGGGCCGTACTTGTCGATGCGGGTGCCGTCCAGCAGCTCGCGCACCGGGTCGGCGTCCCACCACACCAGGAAGTTGATCGACGAGGGCTTGCGGCCGGCGTTGTTGCCGGTGACGCCGCGCAAGGCGCCGTCGGACGCCGACCAGAACTCCGCGCCGGCCCGGCCGCTCCAGATGTCGCCGGCGACGCCGCGGCCGTTGTCGCAGCACGCGGGCGTCGACCACAGCACCTGCCCGGTGCGGGCGTCGGCGTACCAGGACGACGGCTTGGCGGAGTCCTCGTCGACCTTGAAGTACTCCAGGCCGGGGCGGGACGGGTCGAAGTCGCCGAGGTGGGCGGCGTCGCCGTGGCCGAGCCGGGTGGTCCACAGCCCGTCGCCGTCGTCGTCGACGGCCATCGCCCCGTAGACGATCTCGTCGCGGCCGTCGCCGTCCACGTCTCCGACGGTGAGGGCGTGGTTGCCCTGCCCGTCGTAGCCCTTGCCCGCGTTGGCGGGGCTGTCGGTGTCGAACGTCCAGCGGAGGGTGAAGCGCCCGTCGCGCCAGTCCCAGGCCGCGATGACCGTGCGGGTGTAGTAGCCGCGCGCCATGATGAGGCTGGGCCGGGCGCCGTCGAGGTAGGCGGTCCCGGCCAGGAACCGGTCGACGCGGTTGCCGTACGAGTCGCCCCAGGACGCGACGTCGCCCCGAGGCGGGACGTAGTCGACGGTCTGCAGGGCCGCGCCGGTCCGCCCGTCGAACATGGTGAGGTACTCCGGGCCGGACAGGATGTAGCCGCTGGAGTTGCGGTGGTCGGCGCCGGCGTCGCCGATGACCCGCCCGGTGCCGTCGACGGTGCCGTCGGCGGTCTTCATCGCCACCTCGGCCCTGCCGTCGCCGTCGTAGTCGTACACCTGGAACTGCGTGTAGTGGGCGCCCGCGCGGCTGTTGCGCCCGAGGTCGATGCGCCACAGGCGGGTGCCGTCGAGACGGTAGGCGTCGATGTAGACCGGGTCGGTGAAGCCGGACTGGGAGTTGTCCTTGGCGTTGGCCGGTCCCATTTGAGGACGATCTCCTGCCGCCCGTCGCCGTCCAGGTCGCCGACGCCGGCGTCGTTGGCGCTGTACGCGGACGACGGCGGCTGGATCGGCACGTCGAGGTAGCCGTCGCCGAACCGCAGCGACGGCTCCGACGGCGCCCCCTCGACCCCGTTCACCGGGCCGCACGGTGTAGGTCGCGTCGGCGGGGGCGCCCGCGTCGTAGTAGTTGGTGGAGTCGGTCACCGTCGCGATCCGCGTGGAGCCGCGGTAGAGAGCGAACGCGGTGTCCACAGGGTCGGTGCCGAGCAGTCTCCAGCCGACGTAGTTGCCGTTTCCGGAGCGAACGCTGATCAGGCCGCGGTCGAGGTCCTCGACCTGCCGCGCCACGGCGGCGCGCCGCTCGATGCGGATCGCGTGGTCGCCGTCGTCCGGCACCCCGACGACGGCGGTGGCGGTGACCGCGACGGCGGCGGCGATCGGCGGCAACGGGCGTCGGACGCGACGGCGGGGCCGCCGTCCGCGCAGTGGACGCATCACGGCTTCTCCCTTGCGGTGCCTCGGGCGGCGCTCTGCACCACCCTCGGGAAAGGGCTTTCCAGACACTAAGCCGCCGCGTCCCCGCACCGGACCGCCGTTTTCACGGTCCTTTCACGCCACCCCCGCCGACCTGCACAAACGCCCGAAAACTTTTCGTGAAGCGCTTCGACAGACACGCTGCCCGCACGTCAGGGTCTCTCCCACCCCGACAGGCCACCTCTGCCGTCTCTCAGGCGCAGTCAGGTGGGCTGGGTCGCGGACGCGATCGCGGACAGGCCGACCGCCCTAGCGTGCAGGCCCACAGGATCGTTCCAACGCCGCAGCCCCATGGCGCAGGTAGGGCGCAGGTATATCGGCAGACGTCCCCCACCTGAGGCACGACGCGCCGTTGTCTTCCGTCAACCCCAAGCCAAGCTTCCATTCCAGGGGCTGGTGCCGCAATCAGCGAGGCCGCACTCGTCAGTTGGATAGTCGACGGGCGCCCAGCTAGTCGTGCAGTTCAGCGTGGCGGAACTGACAGACAGGTCTGATTGCACGTAGCAGTTCTAGGCGGCTGCAGTCATCCAGAACGACATCAGCCGACGCAGGCGAAGACAGGTCAGAGCCAGCTTGCAGGTACATCAAAAAGATTCTTGATACTTGGCAGCCAAGAAGTCTTGGAATTCCGCGTGACGAAACTGATAAACAGGACCAACCGCGCGCAGCAGTCCCAAACGGTGGACATCCTCCAGGAACGGCATTAGCCGACGCGGCAGCAGCCTTCGCCTAGAAAGGCGCCAGGTCGCGATCACATACGCGAGCCAGGCATGGTGCCTACCACCCCAGAGCCCCATTGTGGCCCCAGCGACAACGCCAAGTACAGCACCCGCCGTGATCCCGGTTATGAGTCCGCGCGCAACTCCCTCACTCACTCCGACCACAATTCCGATGGCCAGCCCTCCAGCCAGCCACACCATTAGCCAGGCCACCACAAATCGCACGATGTTCAATGTACGGTCCGCCTTCAGACTGGAAGAAGGCGTGCTCTGCCTCAGCAGACCAGCCCCTTCGAAACTGTCAATCAAAACCTTGACAGCACCGGCCCCCATTCCAGAGGTAAGTCCTATTACCAGCCCCAATACCAGACCAGCCGCAAGGCCGAGAGCAGGGGCATCTACCGCAACCCCTGCCACCACCCCAACCACCAATCCAAGGACACTAGCCACTCCAATCCAGAGAACAAGTTGGCCTGCAAGCGCACGAATTAGGAAGCCCAATCGATCGCGAAGCTCACAGACCGCGTAACCAGGCTTGTCCTCCTTCCAATGCACAGCCTGAAACCAGGCTATAAGCCCGACAAGAGATCCAGAAAACCCGCCCAAAAGTCCGGGGATCACCCCTTCACCGAATCCCACCACAAGCCCTAGCGCCAGTCCGACTATGAGAATACTGGCAAGCGCGAATGGAGTGCCGACCGCACCAGCGGCAACAGTGTGCCGAGCCAGCTCCCACCAGGCGAAGTCCCGAGTCCGAGGCGAACCATCGGAATTTCGAGGATGGGTGAGGTGCCAAGCGAGATAGCCCAGCCAGCGCCGAATGTCGTCCGGCCTATACTTGCGGCGCGGCTGGAACACATCGGGCAGCTCGTGGCACCTGCGCTCACGAACAGCAATGAGGGCGGGTATGAGTCGATCGAAGAGATGAGCCCGCAAGGCAGCAGCATCGGGGAAACGTTCCGGATCGGTCAAAGGCGAGGGATCAGCCCCGGACTCAAGGTAATCAATGCGCAGCAGCCACAACCCCAATGCGGTCTCGGCAATCTCGGCGAGCGGTGTTGATGTTCGGTCGGTTGCACTGCTAGGCGCGGATGCGCCCGCGTTACGCAAGCTTTCTAGAACCTCTTTCCATTCTGGCCTCGGATCGACAGGCAGGGAAAGCTCCAAGTAGTGGGCGGCCTCTGCAGGCGTCAGAGGCTGAGCCTCGAGAACCGCTGCCGAGGCCAGCACCTCACCTGCTTCCGAAACGGCATTTGCATAGTCGTCGACACGGCTCGTCAGTATGAGCTGGTCGTCACCGCTCAATGATCTGTTCAACGAACTGATGACGGCTGCTCGCGCCCCGGGTGGGAGTTCGTCCAAGCCGTCCAAGATCGGCAGCACCCGTTTCTGAGCCACGAGCTCCCGCACAACCTCGGCGTCCCACTCCACGGTAGATAGTTGGGGGTAATCATCAATAATGCGGTCGGCAAGCCAGTCATGAAAACCATGTCGCGCGACGTCCCATCCACTCGCCGGCAACAACACCGGGACCGGATCTCGAGGCTCACGTTTCTTGAGCAGGTGCAACAGGAGCTGAACAGCTAGAGTCGTCTTGCCGGTGCCAGGCCCTCCTGTGATTACTAGGCGTCGCCGACGTAGTGCGCGGAATCGGTCGGCGAGCGCATCGACGTCGGCGCTACACGCACTCCATCGCATCTTCGCCCTCACCGCCTCTGGAGGACGCGATTCGATGTTGGCGGGATGATCCATCAGGCGTTGTTCGCTGAGCCGCCATCGCACCGGAATGGGATCGCGGTCGTATAGCGATCGCGCCACCGCCTCGGCGTCCCACTGCCGAATCAATATTTGGGCCAGAGCTTCCGCAGCCTCGTCGATGTCAGCAGGAGTCGGATGACCTTTGGTACGGCGGCTCGGAGGCGTAAGCCTGAGCCGGTCCGGTACCAAGAGGCCCATAACGGTGACCACCAGCGCGGTCAGCTGCGCCAGGTTCGCTCCGACTGATAGTCCGTTCTTGCCTCCCAGCGGCAAGAACGGCACGACCATTGCCGCGAGCACTACAGTGACCGCCAGCCGCCGCCTCCAGCTCCAGCGAGCTCGCCCACCACGCAGCATGACTCCTATCATGGTCACCTCGCCCATGGCGCACACGATTCAACACGAACTGCTGTCTTAGACCGGAGATGGCTTAGATCAGAGCCAGCAGTGATGGCCTCCCCGTTCACAGTCGGCAGAGGCCCTTGTTCGGCGGCTCCCCCGTGCCATGGGAAGGGCGGATTCCGCCGCGTCCGTCACATGGTGGCCGTGGGCTTATCTAAGCCCGTGCCGCCGAACGTGGCGCAGAACGCGGCCCGCCGTAGGCGGCGAACCGAGCGGACACGTGGCCGCTGCGCACGGGCCGGACGCACCGGTCCCGCGGCTTCCCGCCGGCCCGCGGTGGCACCCATCCGGCGATGACGCGCCCGGATGCCGGCGGTCCGCAGCCGCGCCGCTCTTCGCAGCAGAGTTGGGCCATGCGCCCCCAGACTGCTCCCCGGCGTGCCCGTCGGACATCGTCCGCCGCCATCGTCTTTTCTCTAGTGCATTCGGACGAGGCGCGCGCACGTTCTGGTGCCTGTGCACTACAGGACGACGCGAAGGCTGCGCATCGGCCCTCCAGAGATCACTAACGAGAAGCTGGGCTCTGCGAGCCGCCCCCGAGGTCGGGCGGAGGGCGGAGGGGCGCGGGGGCAAGGGCCGGGGCGGTCCTCGCCCCCGCGCCGGTCACAGCGGGCGGGGACGGGTGGTGAGGCCGCCGCAGCCGATCTGCTGGCCATAGCGGGGGCGTCCCCGGAGGTGGCGAAGGCCTCCAGGCGGAGGTAGCGGGCGGTAGTCGGCTGGAAGACGGCGTGTTTGAGGGTGTGGTCGGCGGGCCAGTCGCCCTGGGCGACGGCCCGGAAAGTCCTGCCGTCAGTGCTTGCGGCGACCCGGTAGGACGTGATGTTGCCGTCGGTGTGGAAGTCCTCCAGCACGAAATCCTTTCGGGTGTCCTGCCGCGGCAGGTAGGTGAGGACGTCGACGCCCGCGTACACGCGCCCGAGGTCGAGCGTGACGGCCTGCGGGGCGGTCCTGCTGGGCGGGGCGTCGGACGTCCACAAGGTCTGGTCGGCCTGGCCGTTCCAGCCGAAGTCGCTGTGGCCGTCCACGGCGAGGGCGGCGTCGCCGCTGGTCGCCGTGGCGCCCGCGGGGGTGAGCGGGTGCAGGACGACGTCGGGCTGCGGCGGGAGCGGCGGGCGGGTGCGGTCGGGCCTCCAGCGACGCCCCACCTCGCGGAGGGTCTGCGCGACGGTGTCGTCCAGCAGGCCCCGGGGGTTTGGCGGGCAGTTGAGGATGAAGGTGCAGTAGCGGGGCTCCAGCACCTTCAGGTGGCCGTCAACGATCTCCTCGGCGGTCAGCAGGGTGGTGGGCGTGGACGGGTGCCAGAAACAGCCCGCTAGGGAGATGGTCTGCCCTTGGGAGGCGGCGTAGGTGTTGCCGGGCGGGCAGAACACCCCGCCCTTGGTCTCCTCCACGAACAGCAGCTCCGCGTGCCAGGGCACGCTCAGCCCGTTCAGGTCGAGGACGAGGCCGTCCGGCTGCAGCGACGCCACGTGCTCGCGGATCTCGTGGAAGGGCAGCGACTGGTGCCCGAACGCCCAGTGCCAGGCCCACCCGTCGAAGATCAGCAGCGGGATGGGCCCGTACCCGGTGAGCAGCTCGGTGAGCTGGTTTTTGACGAACGCGATCGCCTCGCGGGTGATGGGCGGGCGGTCGTCGAACCCCGCCGGGCCGACGCCGTTGGTCCGGTCCCAGATCGAGAAGTACAGGCAGGGGGCCAGGCCGCGGGAACGGAAGGCGTGCACGTACTCGCGCACGATGTCGCGTCCCCGGACGGGGCTGGACGCCACCGAGTACGAGGTGTGCTTGGACGGCCAGAGGCAGAACCCGTCGTGGTGCTTGGCCGTCAGCACGCCGAATTTCATGCCCGCCGCCTTGGCGGCGTCCGCCCACTGGCCGCAGTCCAGGTCGACCGGGGCGAACGTCTGCGGGTCCTGGTCGGGCTCCACCCATTCGGCGTCGTGGTAGGTGCCCATGTTGAAGTGCAGGAACATGCCGAAGCGCCAGTCGACGAAGCGCTTCTGCAGGGCGTAGCGGTTGCCTCGGGAGGCGGCCGCCTGGGCGGGAGGGGCGCCGAGGAGCGCGGCCGCGCCGGCGGCGGCCGCCGCGCCCAGGAAGGCGCGGCGGTTCGGCGAGAGGGTCAAGAGGTCCCCCCGGGTGAGGGGACGTCGGAGACGGGGACGCCGCCGCGGTGCACGGCGACGGCGTGCAGGCCGACCGGGCCGACCGTGGCGTCGCCTTCGGCGATCACGGCGAGGGCGAGCGTGTTCGTGCCGCGCTGCCGCAGGATCCCGGCGGGGAGGGTGAAGTCGCGCTGCGGTCCCCCGGCGACGTACTCGCCGAGGCCCCAGCCGTTCACGTAGATCAGCACCCGGTGGGGCGCGCCGCTGCCGCCGCCGAAGCGCAGCGTCAGCGGCACGTCGTGGCCCTTGGGCAGGTCGAGCCGGAACTCGGTGCGGTACCAGGTGACGCCCGGGCCGACCCGACGCGCGGCCGGGGACGCCGGCGTCCACGACCGGTCGGGGAACCCGGGCAGATGCCAGCCGGTGCGCTCGCCGTACAGGCCGCCGTTGTTGAGCGGGCCGCGCACGCGGTCGGTCCGCGCGGCGCCCTGAATCTTCCACGTGATGGGGCCGGGGTCGCCGGCGACGGTCGCGCCGACCAGTCCGCGCGGCTGCTTGTGCCGCACGTCGTCGGCCGTCCAGTCGTCGTTGTGGCCCATGTTCTCCACCAGCACGGCCAGCACGGCCGTCTCGCCCTTCTTCAGCAGGCCGGGCGGGACGGCGAAGGTCCCCGGGCCGGGGTCGGGGTTGACCGGCTCGTCGGCGTCCTTCTGCTCGCCGCCCGCCGCCGAGCCCAGGTACCGGCCGTTGAGCCACACCTGGTAGATGCCGCCCTTGCCGGTGATGGCGTTGAGCCGCACCTCGGTCTCCTCGCCGGTGGCGGTGAACCGGCCCCGGTACCAGACGTGGCCGTGGTGGTAGCCGTAGTCGTCGGCGTACAGGACGGGCAGGGTCTTGGGCTTGATGGGGCTGACGGTGGTGGTGCGGTCGGCCACCGTCCAGTCCCGGTCGTCGAAGCCGGGGTCCGCCTCGGGCGCCTCGGCCGCGGCGCGCCAGCCGGTGAGCGCCGGCAGCCGCACGCCGCCGGGGCCGGGCACGCGGCCGACGAGCGTCCCCGCGGAGGTGCGGCGGGACGGGACGGGCGCGCCGTTCACGGTCATGCGCGAGGTGTCGGCGAAGACTTCGATGTCGGCGGGCTCGTCGGTGTCGGCGCGCAGGTGGACGGTGCGGCCGGCGACGCGGGCGGAACGCACCAGGGAGCCGCCGCGGACCAGGACGCCGCCGGACTTCCAGAACGTCGCGGCCTCGGCGTCGGTGCCGAGCAGGAGCAGCAGCGGCCGCCGCCCGCCGCCCGTGATCAGCACGCGGGCCAGGCCGCGGTGCGTGTAGTCGAGCCGCAGGTTCCCCTTGCCGTCGTAGGCCGCCCGGACCTTCCCGTCGAGGACTTTGACGGTCGGCTCGGACGCGTAGCGCAGCACCGTCATGCCGGGCACGCCCTCGGTGCCGTAGAACACGGCGACGTCGCGTCCGCCCGCGGCGGTGTGGGTGAGCAGTTCGGAGCTGGAGACCGCGAGGCGCTGGCCGCCCATGTCGTACCCGGCCACCAGCACCTTGGCGTCGCGTCCCTTCACCCGCACGGGCACGCGGTAGGCGCCGTCGGGCGCGTTCCAGGTGAGGGTGGCGGACGCGTCGGCGTCGGTCGTGCGGTCGGGGTGCCGGACGAGCACGAACTGGGTGCGCGTGTCGGGGTTGGCGCGGGCCTCGGTGTGCACGGCGGCGGCGTCGGACGCGGGCGCCGGCGCCGGGTCGGTCTTGGTCAGCGGCGCCACCGTGGTGGTGAACAGGCCCTGCCGTTTGAACTCGTCGTACTTGGCGGTGAGCTGCCGGTTCTCGGTGATGGCGGCGCCGTAGTCGTAGGAGGTGTAGACGTCGTTGGGCTGCCCGAGGCGGCCCCAGTTGGTGCCGCCGAACGACATGTAGTAGCCGAACATGGTCGCGCCCGACGCGATCAGGTTCGACTTGTAGTACACCTTCATGAACGCCGGGCCGGTGAGGTCGCGGCAGCGCTCGTATCCGGCCTTGCCGAGGTCGATCGCGCCCGCCTGGTACTCGGCGGCGTACACGGGGGCGTCGTCGCTGAGCCGCTCGGTGACGCCCTCGCCCCAGGTGCCCCACACGTCCGGCTCGCGGCATTCGAACGCCTGCGGGTAGTCGTCCACGCCGGGGATCTGCACCGCGCCCTGCCCGGACGCCCAGGTCGGCGTCCAGGACGCGTCGCAGCACTGGTTGTGGGTGATCGGCACGTCGATGCCCGCGGCGCGCGCCTGCTTCTGGATGTCCTCCATGTACGCGGCGTCGGTGTTGGCCGCGTACTCGTTCTCGGCGTTGTAGGCGATGACCGAGCCGCCGCGGGTCACCTGGTGCCGGGCGATGATCGGGTTGATGTGCGCCAGCCACTCGCGGTAGGCGCGGGTGTAGCCGGGGTCGCTGGAGCGGGCGCGTCCCGGCACGTTCTTCAGCCACGCGGGGAACCCGCCGCCGGTGGTCTCGGCGTTGATGTACGGGCCGGGACGCGCCACGACGTACAGGCCGAGCTCCTCGGTGAGCCGCAGCAGCCGGTCGACGTCGCGGACCCCGGTGAAGTCGTACACGCCGGGGGCGGGCGAGTGGTAGCCCCAGTGGAAGTACAGGGACACGCCGTTGAACCCGGCGGCCTTGATCTTCTCCAGCACGTCCCGCCACAGGTCGGGGCTCGGCAGGCGGAAGTAGTGGAACTCGCCGCTCCACAGCAGCACGCGCTTGCCGTCCACCATCAGCGAGTAGCGGTCGTAGGTGACGCGATGGGCCGCCTTCCCGGCGGCGGTCTGTGCGGCGGCGGGGGCGCCGGTGGGCGCCCAGAGCGCGGCGGCCGCGGCGAACGCGGCGAGCAGGACGGTCGGCCTTCTTCGGAGACTTCCTGGCATGGCGGCGTCCTTCCAGGAGGGGGTGGGCCAAAGGAGGGCGGTCGGCGCCCCGCGGGGCGCCGACCGGAAGGCGACTACTTGGTGAAGGAGAAGGAGCTCAGCCGCACGTCGCCGTCGAACACCAGGTAGACGTCCTGGCGGCCGGCGGCGCGGGAGACCGGCGCGGTCAGGTCGCGGTAGGCGTACTTGTCGCCGGTGGACGGGACGGTGACCGTCGCGACCGTGCGGCCGTTCGGGCCGCCGAGCCGCACCTGGATCGTCGCGTCGCCCGCGTCGGCGCGCGACGCGCGCACCCGGATCCCCGTCACGCCGCGGCCGAGGTCGGCGTCGGCGAACGCGATCCAGGTCCCGGCCTTCGCGCCGACCGCGTCGCCGCGCACCTTGGACTCGTCGACCAGCTCGGCGCCCTGGTGGTCGTCGAAGTCGGCGGCGCGGGTCGGCTTGGACAGGTCGCGGGCGGGGACGGTCTCGCCGCGCACCTTGAGGGCGGCGCGCTGCCGGATGTCGGCCGACGACGCCCCGATCAGCACGTCGTGGACGGCGTTCTCGACCGTCCACTTGTCGCGGGTCACGTCCCAGTGGGCCAGGTCGGCGGCGCGCAGGGTGAAGGTCACGGTCTTGGTCTGGCCGGGGGCCAGCCGCACCTTCTGGAAGGCGCGCAGCTGCTTGAGCGGCTGCTTCACCCGCGAGGTCCGCTGGCTGGTGTAGAGCTGGACGACCTCGTCGGCGGCGACCCGGCCGGTGTTGGTGACCGGGACGCTGACGCGCACGGCGCCGTCCGCCGCCACCGACCGGGTGCTCAGCTTCGGGGTGCCGTAGCGGAACGAGGTGTACGTCAGCCCGTGCCCGAACGGGTACAGCGGCTTGCCCTTGAAGTACAGGTACGTGCGGTCGCTCTTGATGATGTCGTAGTCGAGGATGTCGGGCAGGTCGTCGTCGGACCGGTACCAGGTCTGCGGCAGCCGCCCGGACGGGGAGGCGTCGCCGAACAGCACCGCGGCCAGGGCGTTGCCGGTCTCGGCGCCCGCGTGGCTGGTCCACAGCAGGGCCGGGACGTTGTCCTGCTCCCAGGTCAGCGTGGTGGGGTAGCTGTTCTCCACGACCACGACCGTGTTCGGGTTGGCCTTGCGCACCGCCTTGATCAGCTCGGACTGGGCGCCGGCCAGCGCCATGGTGGTCCGGTCGTGGGCCTCGCGGCCGTTGATGAACGGCATGCTGCCGACGACCACGACGGCGGCGTCGGCGCCGGAGGCGGCCCGCACCGCCTCGTCCACGCCGCTGCGCAGCACCTCGCGGGTGAACCTGGCGGCCTCGGCCTTGGTGCCGAGGACCAGCCGTCCGTCTTCGGCGGCCTTGAGGTAGACCTTGTCGGGCTCCGCCCAGCTCTCGTCCTTCTCGTAGCCGGCGTAGCGGACCAGGTAGGCGCCGTCGTCCTGCTTCTCCAGGTCGAACATCTGCTGGACGAACCAGCCGTTCGGCTGCGCCTGGTCGTTCTTGAAGTAGTCGGTCCAGGCGTTGCCGTTGGCCGGGTCGCTCCACCGGCCGACGACCTTGCCGTTGGCGACGTTGCGCAGGGTGAGCTTGCCCTGGCCCCAGTCGAACACGTCGAACTGGGCGGCGGCGTCGGCGCCGGTCGCGGCCAGCTTCAGGAAGTCGCCGTCGGCGCCGGCGCCCCCGGTGACGTAGCGGCCGGTGGCGGCGTCCTTGAGCGCGATGCGGTCGACGGCCTCGGTGCCCGCGACGGTGCCCTTGGCGCCGAGCCGCTTGCGGATGCCGTCCAGCGGGGTCACCCGGTACGGCAGGGCGCCGGAGTACCAGTCGGTGTAGAGGGTGTCGCTGAGCGGGCCGACGACGGCGATCTTCTTGGTCCGGTCGGCGTTCAGGGGCAGCGTCCCGCCCTGGTTCTTCAGCAGCACCGTCTGCTCGACGGCCGCCTGCCGGGCCAGGGCGCGGTGCGCGGGGCTGTCGACGACGTCCTTGCCGATCCGGGCGTAGGGGCCGCCGTCGGGGTCGAACTCGCCGAGCCGCACCCGCAGCTGCAGGATGTGCCGGACGGCCCGGTCCACGTCGGACTCGGCCAGCAGCCCCTTGGACAGCGCTTCTTTGACCGCGTTGACGGTGATGGCGGAGTTGGTGTCGTCGGTGGTGAAGCTGTCCACGCCGGCCTTGAGGACGGCGGCGTCCGCCTCGGCCAGCGTGCCGTAGTACTGCTGGGAGCCGACCAGGTTGTTGGGGGCGTGCGCGTCGGTGACGTTGAACAGCGTCTTGCCCGCCCACGTGCGCACCAGGTCGTTGACGTCGGAGTGCACGGTAGCGGGGCGCCCGTTGATGAGGTTGTAGGCCGTCATGACGCCGGTCGCCGCGTCCGCCTGCAGCGGCAGCTTGAACGGGACCTCGTCGTACTCCTTCTTCACCCGCGGGCGCAGGCTGGAACTGGTCTGGTCGCGCCTGATCTCGTTGTTGTTGGCCATGTAGTGCTTGAGCACCGGCGCGGCCCTCAGGTACCGGGGGTGGTCGCCCTGGATGCCCTTGCCGTAGGCGGTGGCCAGGGTCGCGGTGAGCAGGGCGTCCTCGGAGTAGCCCTCCTCGTTGCGGCCCCAGCGCGGGTCGCGCAGCAGGTTCACCACCGGCGCCCACAGCTGCAGGCCCCAGACGTCGGAGTTCTCCTTGTTGTAGGCGCGGGCCTCGTCGCCGACCGCGGACCCGATCTTCTTCAGCAGGTCCGGGTTCCAGGTGGCGCCGAGGCCCACCGACTGCGGGAACACGGTCGCGGTGGCGGTGCGGACCGCGCCGCCCGCGTTGACGTCGGTGGACCAGGCCAGGCCGTGCAGGGCCTCGGTCCCGGTCTTGAACCGCTTGATGCCCAGCCGCGGGATCGCCGGCTGGTACTGGTGCAGCAGCGCGACCTTCTCGTCGAGGGTCAGCCGCTTGAGCAGGTCCTCGACCCGCGCGTCCACCGGGAGGCGGGGGTCGCGGAACGGCGGGGTCTCGCGGGCGGCCGCGGGCGCGGCGGTCAGGCCCACCGCGGCGGCGGTGGCGGCGGCCACGGCCGCGGCGACCGCGGGGTTCAGCGGCCGCGGGCGGCCCCTGCCGCGGCGCGGGGACGGTCCCCCGCGCTTCTCGGGTGCGGCGGCGGGGGAATGCGTGCGTCTGGACGTCTTCGGACGGGTGAATGGACGGGTGAATGGACGGGTGATCGGCACCACGCCTCCTCGACTCGTGCGGCGATCAGAAAACGACTGGCCCCATCCCCCGAGAAATGCGGTCGTGTCCGTGCGCTCCGCGGCCGTTCCGGCGGCGCCGCCCGCGCCGGCGGAACGGAAACCGTAATCGAAGCGCTTCGATTACCGGGTGCGCTCGAGCTGTCCGGAGTTCCTCCTTTCGTCTCGGGTCAGGAGAGGGCGGGCGCGGGCGCGCTGCTGGCGCGCACCGTCAGCCGGGGCGGCACCAGGGTGGCGGCGGGGACGGTCTCGCCGTCCAGCTTGGCCATCAGCAGCTCCACCGCCTGCCGTCCCACCTCCTCGGCCGGCACGGCGACGCCGGTCAGCTGCGGCTCGGCGTGCTCGGCGAGCTCGTCGGGGCAGATCGCCACCACCGACAGGTCCTCGGGGACGCGGCGCCCGGCGGCGCGCAGCGCCCGCACCAGGGGGTCGATGATCGGCTCGTTGTGCACCACCACCGCGGTCGGCCCGGAGCCGTCGGCCAGCAGCCGGGCGGCCAGCGCGCGGGCCGCGTCGGCGGTGGCCTCGCAGGGGTGCAGCGCCCCGGTCAGGCCGTGCTCGGCCACCGCCGCGTGGAAGCCCTCGGCGACGCGCTCGGCGTAGCCGCTGCGCCGCCGGTACACCTCCGGCGGTGAGCCGATCAGCGCCACCGACCGGTGCCCCAGCTCGGCCAGATGCCGCACGCACGCCTCGGCGGCGGCGCGGAAGTCCAGGTCGATGCAGGTGAGGTCGGACGCGTCGGCGGGGAACCCGATGAGCACGCTGGGCCGGTCCAGGGTGCGCAGCAGCGGGACGCGCGGGTCGTCCATCTGGACGTCCATCACGATCAGCGCGTCCACCATCGCGCTGTCGGCCACCCGCCGCAGGCCCTCCACGCCCTCCTCCTGGGTGAGCAGCAGCACGTCGTGGTCGTGCCGCCGCGCGGTGGTGACGGCGGCGACGGCGAACTGCATGACGACGGGCACGTGGATGCCGCTGCGCAGCGGGATCATCAGCGCCAGCACGTTGGACCGGCTGCTGGCCAGCGCGCGGGCGCCCGCGTGCGGCCGGTAGCCGAGCTGGCGGATGCTGGCCAGCACCCGCTCGCGGGTCTCCGCCGAGATCGAGCGCTTTCCGCTCAGCACGTAGGAGACCGTGCTCGGGGAGACCCCGGCATGGCGCGCCACGTCAGTGATCTTGACCACGTGCCGTCCTCGTCCACGGGTGTCAAGCGATTCGATTCTGGAGAGGATAGCGGCCGCCTTCGCGGCGACCGGCGGGCGTTCGGCGGCCGTCCCGCGCCCGCCGCGGCGGGGCGCGCCCCGGCGGCATGCGTACCCGCCGGGACCGCCCCGCGCACGCCGACCGGC